>NZ_CP047602.1:1228000-1535000 GCF_009905255.1 Thermoanaerobacterium aotearoense
GATCCTCTGATGGACTGTAAAGAGTGTAAATCTAGATTTCGCGCTGATAAGCTTGTGGAAGATTATTTAAAAGAGCATGGAGAAGAAAAAAATGTAGACGGTTGGACGAATGAAAGATTAAAACAATTTATAGATGAAAACAACGTGCCTTGTCCAGTTTGCGGTGCTCATAATTTTACGGATATCAGGAAATTCAATCTGATGTTTAAGACGTTTCAAGGCGTTACTGAAGATTCTAAATCAGAAATATACTTAAGGCCCGAAACTGCACAAGGAATATTTGTCAACTTTAAAAATGTGCTTAGGACATCAAGAAAAAAGATACCGTTTGGGATAGGACAAATTGGCAAATCATTCAGAAATGAGATTACGCCTGGAAACTTTACTTTTAGAACGAGAGAATTTGAACAGATGGAATTGGAGTTTTTCTGCAAACCTGGTGAAGATTTAGAATGGTTTAATTATTGGAAAGAGTTTTGCATGAATTGGCTTTTGAATTTAGGCTTGAAAAAAGAAAACTTGAGGTTTAGAGATCACAGCAAGGAAGAACTTTCACATTACAGCAATGCTACTACAGACATAGAATACAAATTTCCATTTGGATGGGGTGAGTTGTGGGGTATAGCTGACAGAACTGATTTCGATCTTAGGCGTCATATGGAACATTCAGGGGCAGATTTAACGTATTTTGACCCTGTCACAAATGAAAAGTACATACCATACTGCATTGAGCCATCTGTAGGGGCTGACAGAGTAGCTTTGGCATTTTTGATAGATGCTTACAATGAAGAAGTAGTGGAAGAAAATGACACAAGAGTCGTTTTAAAATTGCATCCTGCATTGTCACCGATAAAGGCAGCAGTTCTTCCTTTGTCTAAAAAGTTAGGCGAAAATGCTTATAAATTGTATGATGAACTAAGAAAAGATTTTGTGGTTGATTACGATGAGACAGGAAGCATTGGCAAGAGATATAGAAGACAGGATGAAATAGGAACACCATACTGCATAACGTACGACTTTGATTCATTAAATGATGAATCGGTGACGGTAAGGGATAGAGATACGATGCAGCAAATAAGGATTAAGATAAATGAAGTAAAGCCGTATTTGGAATCTAAATTAAAAATATAAAAAAAATCAGGCGAGTGCCTGGTTTTTTTTATATTTTATGCTATAATATTAATTGGACATTATTGTAATTGACTTAATTGATAAAATGTTGTTATGTATAGTCAGAAAACGTTAATCTAAAATGTGTTGTCATAATGGGAGTAAAATTGTCCCGCATGACTGTTTTAGTATCAGCTATTATTTAGGAGGCTAAAATTATTGTGGATGAGAATGTTGCCATTTATCTTGTATCAGACTCAAGCATTGATACGGCGGAACATGTAGCAGCCATAGCCGCGTCCAGATTTGGCACCAATATAAGTCAAATCAAAAAGTTTCCTTATGTTGGTGATAAAAACCAGATAGATGAAATAGTAATAGATGCTTCTAATAATAAGAATAGCCTTATCATACATACAATGGTAGTCGATGAATTAAAACGATACCTTCTGAATAAAGCGAGGCAATATGATTTGCGCATCGTCGATGTGATGGGGCCTATTATGGATGCTATAGAAGGTACTACCGGTATTGCGCCTTCAGAATTGTTTTTTCATAAGCGCAAACTTGATGAAGACTACTTTAGAAAGATGGATGCGATTGAGTTTGCAGTAAAACATGATGATGGAAAAGATGTAAACGGCCTATTGTTGGCCGATGTAGTGATATTAGGTGTTTCAAGGACATCAAAGACGCCATTATGTATGTACCTTGCGCATAAATACATTAAAGCTGCAAATTTTCCGCTGGTACCTGAAGTGGATCCGCCAAAAGAGCTGTTTGAAATAGATCACAACAAAATATTTGGTCTTATGATAAATATTGATAATTTAGTAGAAATACGAAAAGAAAGGCTAAAATCATTGGGGTTGGATTCTAAGGCAGTTTATGCTGCTAAAGATAGAATCATAAAAGAGCTTAACTACGCTAAGGAGGTGATGGAGCGGTTAGATTGTACAGTGATTGATGTAACGAATAAAGCTGTGGAGGAAACAGCAAGCATAATATTAAATAAAATCAATAAAGGAGGACTATAAATGGCTAAAAAATATGTGTACTTGTTTAGCGAAGGAAATGCGTCCATGAGAAATTTACTGGGTGGAAAAGGGGCAAACCTTGCTGAGATGACAAATCTGGGCTTACCTGTTCCGCAAGGCTTTACTGTTACAACAGAAGCTTGCACAAAATATTATGAAGATGGTAAAAAAATATCTGATGAAATAGTAGAAGAAATCTACAAAAATATGGCTATTTTAGAGGAAATAAACAACAAAAAATTTGGCGATAAGAAAAATCCGTTATTGGTTTCAGTACGTTCAGGTGCAAGAGTTTCCATGCCTGGAATGATGGATACAATTTTAAATCTTGGGTTAAACGATGATACCGTTGTAGGACTTGCTGAAGCTACTAACAATGAGAGATTTGCATACGACAGCTACAGAAGATTTATTCAGATGTTCTCAGATGTCGTTATGGGAATTGAAAAGAATAAATTTGAAGCAATATTGGACGCTGTCAAAGAAGAAAACGGTGCAAAATACGATACAGATTTGACTGCAGAAAACTTAAAAGAAGTCGTAAAGAGATATAAAGAGCTGTACAAGAAAGAAATGGGCGTTGATTTCCCACAAGATCCAAAGATTCAGCTTTTAGAAGCTGTTAAAGCCGTATTTAGATCATGGGACAATCCAAGAGCTATTGTTTACAGAAGGTTAAATGACATACCAAGCGATTGGGGTACTGCTGTAAATGTTCAGACAATGGTATTTGGCAACATGGGCAATGATTCTGGTACAGGTGTGGCGTTTACGAGAAATCCCGCAACGGGTGAAAAAGCTTTGTTTGGCGAATTCTTGATGAATGCTCAAGGTGAAGATGTCGTTGCCGGAATAAGGACACCACAGCCAATATCAACATTAAAAGACATAATGCCTGAAGTGTACAACCAGTTTACAGAAATTGCAAATAAACTGGAGAATCACTACAGAGACATGCAAGATATCGAGTTTACTATAGAAAGATCAAAGCTTTACATGCTTCAGACGAGAAATGGAAAGAGAACTGCTCAAGCAGCATTGAAAGTCGCAATAGACTTAGTAAATGAAGGCTTAATAGATGAAAAAGAAGCAGTGCTAAGGGTTGATCCAAAACAGCTTGACCAATTACTGCACCCGATGTTTGACGCTGATGCCTTAAAAGCAGCAAAGCCTATTGCAAAAGGTTTACCGGCATCACCAGGTGCAGCAGCAGGAAAAGTCTACTTTACTGCAGATGATGCTGTTGAAGCCGTGAAGGCAAGAGGCGAAAAAGTGGTACTTGTGAGAATGGAAACATCCCCTGAAGACATAGAGGGCATGGTTGTTGCGCAAGGTATTTTGACAGGTCGTGGTGGTATGACATCACATGCTGCTGTTGTCGCCAGAGGAATGGGTACATGCTGTGTTGCTGGCTGCAGCGCTGCATTGATCGATGAAAATCAGAAAATAATGAAGATTGGTGATATCGTAGTTAAAGAAGGTGACTACATATCAATTGATGGAAGCACTGGAAATGTGTATTTGGGAGAAATAAAGACTGTTCCACCTTCTCTTACAGGTAATTTTGCCACATTGATGAGCTGGGCAGACAAATACAGAAAGTTAAAAGTCAAGGCAAATGCTGATATACCAAGGGATGCAAAAGTTGCTGTAGATTTTGGTGCTGAAGGAATAGGCCTTTGCAGAACAGAGCATATGTTCTTCGCTGAAGACAGAATACCTGCTATGAGGGAAATGATAGTATCAAAGACAGAAGAGCAAAGAAGAAATGCACTAAACAAACTTCTGCCTATGCAAAGGTCAGATTTTGAAGGGCTGTTTGAGACAATGGGCGAGCATCCTGTTACAATACGTCTTCTCGATCCACCATTGCATGAATTCTTACCACATGAAGATGATGATATAAAAGCATTGGCTGATGAAATGGGAATGACATTTGAGGATCTTAAAGCAACTGTAGAAAGCCTTAAAGAATTTAACCCAATGCTTGGATTTAGAGGATGCAGGCTTGCTGTCAAGTATCCTGAAATAGCTGAAATGCAGACAAGGGCTATAATAGAAGCAGCAATAAATGTATCAAATAAGCTTGGTATTAATATTGAACCACAGATAATGATACCTCTTATAGGCGATGTAAAAGAAATGAAATATGTAAAAGACATAATCGTAAAAACGGCTGAAGAGGTATTAAAAGAAAAGAATTCCAACATTAAGTATTTAGTTGGAACAATGATTGAGGTTCCAAGAGCTGCCCTTACAGCAGATGAGATTGCAAAAGAAGCAGAATTCTTCTCATTTGGTACAAATGACTTGACACAGCTTACATTTGCATTCTCAAGAGATGATGCTGGTAAGTTCTTAGAATCATACTATGATAAGAAGATTTACGACTTTGACCCATTTGCAAAACTTGATCAAACTGGCGTAGGCAAGCTTGTTGAAATGGGTACAAAGCTTGGCAGACAGACAAGACCTGAGTTAAATGTAGGAATATGTGGCGAGCATGGTGGAGATCCATCGTCAATTGAATTCTGCCATAAAGTAGGACTTGACTATGTATCATGCTCACCATTCAGGGTTCCAATCGCAAGACTTGCTGCTGCACAAGCTGCAATAAAGGATGAAAAATAAAGAAATATATATAAAATATTTTAGGCTGCTGGCATATTTTGTCCAGCAGCCTTTTACATATTGCTTTTTATTATTTTACCATTTTTATCTATAACTTTATATTTGCCTGTGTAAAAATCAATAAAAATCATTGAATATGAACTGTATTTATTTGTTAATATCTCCCAATAAACTAATTCTTTTCTGGGATTTTCTGTTGTCTCGTGTTTCAACTCTATTTTCCAAATATTATCACATAACTTATTGTTATTTACAATTGATATTGCGTCTTCTCTTGAAATACCATCTTTTGAGTTGACAATATATTCTAAATGTGGATTAAAAAAATGAATCTGATTTATAAAATAAATATTTTTATTACCTTTGCTGTCAATAGCATTTACTACAGTTAATGGTCTACCAATATTATTAAAATGTAAAGATGTAATTTTAACTGTATGTCCTTCATAAATAACCATAGAAATTGCTTGTATTTGCCTTAAAAAAAGCAATATAAAAAGACATGCTATTAGAACAAATAATAACAGTATTTTGTGTTTCATTTTTATAATAATACCCCACCTAGTATAATATATTTGTAACAAAGTTACATGATTTATATCAAATTGTAAGTTAATACACCGAACAATAATTTAACATGACATTTCTATGTTCGGGTTTATTCTAATGCTCAAAATTTTAATAGGCTTGATAATAAATTGCTACCAATCTTTATTTAAATTTTATACTATTTTATCTGCAAAATCAAATATTTCCTTCGATTTTGATTTTTATCTATTTTATTATAATTTATTGATTTATTCTTTTAACTTTTTAAAGGATTTTTTATATTTTTATAGAATATGTATATTAGATAAATAACAATAAGTTTATGGAGTGAGGTATTTATGAACAATGAAGCTGTAATAAAAAGAGGATGTAATGAATTAATTTTCTCATATGGGGAATCATTGCTTATGAATATCAAACCAGATAAAAAATCGTTCAATATGAAGATTGATAAAGAAGAATTGATAAGATCTAAAAAGGAAAATAGTTATTTAATATCTTTACTTGATAATCTCATTAGAAAAAGTACCAGATACAAATTTCTCCTTGCAAATGGTTATTTCTTTATTTTATGTGATAAAAATGGTTATATAATTAAGCTTATATATGATAATCAATTAATTGATTACTTCAATGAATTGCATTTTTCAGAAGGGAACAGCTTAAGAATTGAAGACTGTGGTGTAAATGCAATTAATCTTGCTATGAAATACAAAAAGCAAGCTGAATTATGTGGTAAGGATCATTATTGCGATTTATTTAGAGACTGGTATTGTACAGCTATACCAATATTTGATAGTTTAAATGTAGAAACAATTGCATATCTTGATATCTCATGTATTAATATTTCAAGTATTAAGGAACAAAGTATTATGCTTAAGAATATTGCAATGTACATAGAAGAAATGATTTTGTATAAATATGGAAAGTGTTGTGCTATAGACAAGAGACTAAGTTTAACAGAAAAATCAATATTGTCATTTTTAGCATGTGGTATGGATAAAAAAGAAATAATGTATGAAATAAATATTTCAGAAACAACGTTAAGACGGTATATTAATAAATTAAAATTTAAATTTAAGGCAAAAAATGATATTACATTAGTCCTTAAATGCTATAGATGCTGGTATAATAGATACTAGAGGTAGGTTGTTATGAAAATATTTTAAATACTAAAATATTTTATGGAAATAATCGCTCATGTTTTCGACTGTGTTCGACAAATATTGACTAAAAAATCGGCGAATTTGGTAACTTTTCAAGATTGTACAAAGGTTTATAATAGTAAATGAACAGAAAACGGCCGTTGTATGTTTAATAATGTACACAGGAGGTAATGATGAGTGTTAGAATTATACAAAAGAGTTTTTACAAAAAAGACTGTAGCGCTACTTCTTGCTATGCTAGTTCTGTTAGGAGGTATAATATCAGCAAGCGCACAAACGTTAAATGTTCAAGAAAAAGATAAGATTTCAATGTCTGTTTCAAATGATACAAAGACATTGAATATCAGTAGAAATGGACATAATGTATTGACTGTGACAAGAAAAAGTTCTTTCGATGGTATGGTTAACTTTAAAGATTCAAAAGGCAAAACATCTACTGTGGCTATTAAAGTAACTCCAATTTCGAATAATCAATATGATATAACAATAACAGATGAGGAAAGTTTGAAGACATTTCAAGTGACAAGCAAAATTAATCCGCTTGCGGATTACTTGTTTAATAAGAATTCTTTAAAAATAGAAAATAATCAACAAGAACCAGATGCGTTAGTGTATTATCTTGGAACTGGTAAACTACCTAATGTAAGAGATATTGTTGCGAACGTATTAGGAGGTGCTATTGGTTCATATGTTCAGGAAGTAACTAATTATATAGTTAAAAATTGGGAAGACTTAAAATATTTATATTCATTCTACGGTTTTTGGGCAGTTGTAAATGCCATAGTCACAGCACCGGAGCTAGCAGGTATTATTACAGGAGCTGCAGCTGTTGGCATTGTTTTATAGTTTGCTAAATAAAGATATATAATGTTTTGGCGATAAGGAGGATTTTAATTGATTCTTTTAGCAGAAGTGGCAGCGTGGGTAATGCGCGCTGCCCTTGTATCCATTTATTTATCGGCACTTAGCATTAATGTATTGGTAATTCCGCTAGGTAATGGAATTATACATAACTATGTATCACTTGATATTCTATTTATTTTATGTTCTTTTTTTGTTAATGTAATTATTTCAGGGAAACCAAAATTCATTTTAAATGATGATATTAAGAAAAACCGAGAAAAAGAATATTATTTTTTCTTGAGTTTGTTCCATTTACTGCTTTTTCTTCTTCAAGGAATAAAAGTTAAAGAGATAGAAAGAAACATAGTAGTATTGTCAGACCGTATAAAAGTAAAGCTTTGTCCTGATCATAGTTATTTGAGAATTGACAATGTTGAACCTATAAAAAAGATTGATTTTGTTAAAACAATAATTGTAATTTTGATTGCATTAGCAATTATAATTACTTCACCATTTTTATTTATTAAATTAAATAGTTACATTTCTAAAATATTAGAAATTATAGGTATTTCTAAAAAATTTTCATGTAATATAATATTGATTTTTGGCATTGAGATTTTATCATTTTATTTTTCACCTTATTCATTATCGCCATGGTGGTATAGGGCTTTACCTGCAATAAGCTTTAGTAAAAAAATTAAAAATTTTCTTTATGATTTTGAAATTTATGAGTGCCCAATAATGCCTTTTTTACAAAACTGTCCGCTTGGATTAGCATACAAAGAGAGAATTTATATAAATCCTTTAATTTCTGAAAACAATACAGTCTTAAAATACGTAGTCGCGCATGAAGAAGGACATATTCGTGCGAAATATAATAATATTATGTATTTACTTTCTCCGATAATATTTCCGTGGTTAGCTTTTTTTGTTACAGTTGGAATTGAATATTTGCACTTCATGAATAAGCTACGTTATACCTTCTGGTT
The DNA here is from genome assembly GCF_009905255.1 of Thermoanaerobacterium aotearoense. Lineage (NCBI taxonomy): Bacteria > Bacillati > Bacillota > Clostridia > Thermoanaerobacterales > Thermoanaerobacteraceae > Thermoanaerobacterium > Thermoanaerobacterium aotearoense. The sequence continues at coordinate 1,236,326 of NZ_CP047602.1, forward strand.
AATAATGCTTATAGCAGCATCTAGTATAAGTTTGATATTTTTAATTTTTATAAAAATAAGGCAAATTTATGAAGAACGAGCAGAGGAGTTTGCTATCAGAAAAATAGGTATTGATAGTGCAATAAAAGCCTTGCAAGAGTTAGCATATGGAGATATTATGCTACCAGAAAAATATAAATATAGATATAGGACTCAAGCTATTAAATTAATAGAGAGGTTAAAGCAGAAATGAAAGCGCTAAAAATTATTAAAGAAAGTAGATATTTTAATATGATCCCATTAATTATTACTTTAATACCAATTTTGATGGGAATAATTAGCGGATTAAGAGTTAGACCAAACGATGAAATTAGTAGTGGTATTTTAGATATATTAAATCGAATGGGTATTTTTGAAAAACCTGAATTGAGAAATTTATGGATAAAAATAATAATTCATAATCTATCTTTATCTTTACTTGTTGGGATGCTAGGGCTTATTAGTGGTGGTATTTTCACTATCCTGTATCTATTTAGTTGGTGGTCTTTATGGATAGAAACAATTAAAATTAATTCAATTGCTAAATGTTTTTTTTTTATACCAGAGTCAATCGGTATTACAGTTGTTGTACTTTTCTCAATGTATATTGGTTTGAATTATCTTGTTTATAGAAGATACAGTAAATATCAAATTGCATTATTTTTAACAGGAATAGCATTAATTGCAATTGGGGGAGTGATAGAACAATATGAAATCATGGCTTTTATCAAGTAAAAAGATACATGCTTCATTTAAACAAATTTTTTTACTATTAATTTTTATCTTTATATCAATAGCTGTAACAGTGTTAGGCCAGTTTAAATCTTTTACAGGTAATAGCAAAGTGTTTTTCGAAAGCGGATTCATTATGCTTAGTATAGTATACTTTTTTAAATTTGTTTATTTGTATCCAATGTTAGTAATAATAAGGTTAATTAGAGTAAAAGAAAGACGTAATAATTTATTGGTTTCTAGTGTTGCAATTATTTTATTAGCATTTGTGCCATTAACGTTAGTATGGGCTATAATGTCATTATTTAATTTAATTTTGTTAAATATCTCATGGAGTATATTCTCTAATACATATATTTGGATGAATGCGATATTGCTTCCAATTACACTTTTCTACAGTTATTGGAAGTATACAGATTCTAATATTATTGATTCGTTATTAGATTCAATGATATTGTCTGGGTTAGCATTAATCATACCTTTAATTCATATTTGAAAAATGAAAATTATTTTATAGTTTTCTTCAATATTTCTTATGGTAGATGTTATAATTATAATAGATAAATGGAAAATTAACTATATGAGATATTAATCTGTAAGACTTAATTTAATAGATTGTGAGGAATATGTATGAATTTTAAAGATAAATTGTTAGAGCTTTTTAATGACGAAAATTATAAGCCTTCGAGAATTGAAAATATTTTAAAAATGCTTGATGTGGATTACAGTCAAAAAGGAATTGTTGAAGATCTACTAAAAGATTTGGAGAAAGATGGGACAATATATAAGACAAAAAATGAGAAATATGCTTTATCAGAAAGACTTGATATAATAAAAGGGAAAATAGATGCCACATCAAGGGGTTTTGCTTTTTTGATACCAGAAAATGAAAACATTAAGGATATATTTATTTCTAAAGACAATTTAAACAGTGCAATGCAGAATGATATTGTATTAGTTCGGGCGACAAAAAAAGTTGAAGGCAAAAAGTGGGAAGGCGAAGTCGTGAAAATACTCAAGAGGGCTAATGCTACCATTGTTGGTACCTTTGAGAAAAGTCGCAATTTTGGCTTTGTAATTCCCTATGATAGAAGTATTACGCAAGATGTATTTATTTCAAAATCTGATACCATGAATGCCGAAGATGGCATGAAGGTGGTAGTTAAGATAACTAAGTGGCCAGAAAAGAGGAGAAGTCCTGAAGGTAAAATAGTTGAGATTTTAGGCAAGAAAGATGATCCTGGAGTAGATGTACTATCAGTGATTCGTTCATACAACATACCTGAAGAATTTCCAAAGAAAGTCATAAAAGAGGCAGAAAACATACAAGAGAAAATATCAAGTGATGAGATATCAGGAAGGACAGATTTGCGCCACTTAAATATTGTCACGATAGACGGAGAAGATGCGAAAGATCTTGATGATGCTGTAGCAGTAGAGAAGCTTGATAGTGGTGACTATATACTTTATGTCAGCATTGCAGATGTCAGTCACTACGTTAAAGAGGGTTCGGAGCTTGATAAGGAAGCTTTAAATAGAGGTTGCAGCGTGTACTTTATAGATAGAGTCATACCAATGTTGCCGCACAGGTTGTCAAACGGGATCTGTAGCCTTAATCCGTCTGAGGACAGATTGACACTTACGGTAAAGATGAAGATAGACAGGAATGGTAATGTTGTAGATCACGATATATTTGAAAGCGTAATACGCAGCAAAGAAAGAATGACATATACTAATGTGCACAAAATTTTGGAGGAAAGTGACAAAGAATTAAAAGAAAGATATAAAGATTTAATAGAAGATTTTAATAATATGAAGGATTTGGCAAAGATTTTGTTAGAAAGAAGAAAAAGACGTGGCAGCGTAGACTTTGATTTTGAAGAAGCAAAAATAATTGTAGACGAGAAAGGGAAGCCGGTTGATATTGTAAAAGTCGAAAGAAATATAGCCCATAGGATTATTGAAGAATTTATGCTTGTTGCAAATGAGACAGTTGCAGAACACATGCACTGGATCAACGTGCCGTTTGTATACAGAGTTCATGAGCATCCGGACATGGAGAAGCTGATGGCATTTAATAAATTTATACACAATTTAGGTTATCACATAAAAGGGATTGGAGGAGATGAAATACATCCGAAAGCATTGCAGGAGCTTATAAAGCAAGTGAGGGGCAAAAATGAACAGAGAGTCGTGGAGACGCTTTTACTAAGGTCTTTAAAGAGGGCCAGATATAGTCCAGAGGATTTAGGACATTATGCTTTGGCGACACAGTATTATACACATTTTACATCGCCTATAAGGAGATATCCCGATCTTATAATCCATAGGATTATAAAAGAAAATATCCATGGTAAATTGAATGAGAAGCGGCAGGAACATTACAATAAAATATTAAATGACATTTCATTAAAAGCTTCGGAAAGGGAAAGAGCGGCTGATTCGGCGGAGAAGGAAATAGAAGATTTGAAGAAAGTAGAATACATGAAAGAGAGAATCGGGAATATCTATAAAGCTATAATCGCCAACGTTACGAATTACGGCTTTTTTGTAGAGTTAGACAACACAGTAGAAGGATTAGTCGATATTGACACTCTTGATGATGACTATTACCATTATGATGATGAAACATACACGTTAGTTGGCGAAAGAACTAATAGAAGATTTTCTATAGGAGATGTTGTATATGTAAAAGTAGTAGGTGCCAACGTGGATAGGAGGGAAATAGATTTTGTCTTGGCTTCACCAGAGGAAATCCGCAATATCGAAGGTGCTTGACATGTGAATTTAATGTGCTATAATAATTAAGCGCAGACCCATGTGCTGTGAGGGAACAATGTATTTTACAGAAAAGGTGTTTTTCTTATGAGTAGTGAAAATATAAAGGTGCTTGCACAAAACAAAAAAGCCAGTCACGACTTCTTTATAGATGAAGTTTATGAAGCGGGCATTGTGCTTTTTGGTACAGAAGTCAAATCTGTACGGATGGGCAAAGTGAATTTGAAGGACAGTTTTGCACGTATAGAAAACAATGAGGTTTTCCTATACAATATGCATATAAGCCCATACGAAAAAGGCAATATCTTCAACAAAGATCCGCTTAGAACGAGGAAATTGCTTCTTAACAGAAGAGAGATTAATAAACTGACTGGTTATGTTACTCAAAAAGGATATACATTAGTTCCTTTAAGAGTTTATCTTAAGCATGGGCTTGTAAAAGTGGAATTAGCAGTTGCCAGAGGCAAAAAATTGTATGATAAACGTGAAGATATGGCGAAAAGAGACGCTAAGAGGGAGATAGAAAGGCATTTTAAAGAAAGCCAGCATATATGATATACGGGGGTGTACTGGTTTCGACGGGGGTAGTTGAGGTAAAAGTAGCGAGCCGAGGTTCCATCTGCTCGTAAAACGGTGGACTTAAATATAAACGCAAACGATAATTTAGCTTACGCTGCTTAATTACAAGCAGCCGTTCAACCTTTGATTCCCACATCAAAGGATTGGGCGTCGATTTAGTGGGGAACTGATTTATCAAAGCTTTGAGATAAATCGGATTTTATGAAGCTACCAAAGCAGTTATCCTGTCACTGGGAGAGCTGCAGAGGGAATGTCAAAACAGTGACTGCGCTCGGAGAAGCTTTTACTGTGACACCTTCGGACCGGGGTTCGACTCCCCGCACCTCCACCATACATATTCGGGGATATAGCTCAGTTGGGAGAGCGCTACAATGGCATTGTAGAGGCCAGGGGTTCGAATCCCCTTATCTCCATATTTAAAAAAAGCCTTGAGAATGAGGCTTTTTATTATTTTTATTATCCTTATTGATTATCCTTATTGATTTGAAATTTAAACTAATATTATATAAAAAACTATTGAGGTAAAACCCCAATAGTTTTTTTATATGGTGATTATACGTAGAAAAGCATGTCGGCATATGTTGGAAGTGGCCAAATATCAGCGTCAACTAATGTTTCTAATTTGTCGCCTATTTCTCTAAGCTCTCCCATTTTTACAAATACTTCATCTCTATAATATTTAGCTAAAGCAAAAGAATCTCCTTCAATATTTGATGCATTGTTTAAAGCCTTTTCAAGATTGTCGGTTCTCCTCTTAAATTCGGCTGTCAATGAAGAAACTTCCTTCAATAAATCGGCTTGCGCCTCAATCGAAGCATCTAATCCAGTTTCTTTTACTGCATTTATGGAGTCTGCGACATTTTTAATGAATTTTAAGACCGCTGGAAGGATTTGCTTTTTAGCCATGTCAAGCATTGTCAAAGCTTCTATGTTTATAGTCTTTGAGTAGTTTTCAAGCATTATTTCATAGCGAGCTTCTAATTCTATCTTGCTTAATACGCCGTGTTTTTCCATGACCTTCACATTTTTGTCTTTTAAAAGGGCAGGAATAGCATCGACTGTTGAAGCTATATTTGGAAGCCCTCTTTTCTCAGCTTCTTTTACCCATTCTTCTGAATATCCGTTTCCGTTGAAGATAACTCTTTTATGATTTATTACGATCTCTTTTAATATTTTTTGGACTTCTTCATCAAAGTTATCAGCTTTTTCAAGTCTATCTGCAATTTCTGATAAAACTTCTGCCACAATCGTATTTAAGATGTAATTTGCAGTTGCTACTGATGATGAAGAACCTACCATTCTGAATTCGAATTTGTTTCCTGTAAATGCAAAAGGTGATGTTCTGTTTCTGTCAGTAGAATCTTTGTAAAGCGTAGGAAGCGTTGTTACGCCGATTTTTAATTCTCCACCTTGCTTTGAGTTTGTAGCACCGCCAGTTTCGCCTATTTGTTCCAAGATATCAGTTAATTGATCGCCTAAGAAGATCGAGATTATTGCTGGTGGAGCTTCATTTGCACCAAGCCTGTGATCATTTCCAGGTGTTGCACATGATACTCTTAATAAATCAGCGTATTCATCGATTGCCTTGATAACTGCGCACAGGAAAACCAAAAATTGTGCATTTTCATGCGGAGTCTTTCCAGGATCTAATAAGTTTAAACCATCATCTGTGCTCATTGACCAGTTATTGTGCTTTCCAGATCCGTTGACGCCGGCGAATGGCTTCTCGTGCAATAGGCATACCAAATCATTTCTCAAAGCCACTTTTTTCATTATATCCATTGTCAATTGATTGTGATCCGTTGCTATGTTTGTCGTATTGAAGATTGGCGCTAATTCATGTTGAGCAGGGGCAACTTCATTGTGTTCGGTTTTAGCTGATATTCCTAACTTCCAAAGCTCTTCATCAAGCTCTTTCATGAATTCGAAAACTCTTTCCCTGATGGTTCCGAAATAATGGTCTTCCATTTCCTGTCCTTTTGGTGGCTTTGCGCCAAATAATGTTCTACCTGTTAATATTAAGTCTTTGCGTTTTTCATACAATTTTTTGTCTATCAAGAAATACTCTTGTTCTGGACCAACAGTTGTTATGACTCTTTTTGAAGTGCTATTTCCGAATAATTTAAGAACTCTCAATGCTTCCTTTGACAATGCTTCCATAGAACGCAATAAAGGTGTCTTTAAATCCAATGCCTCGCCAGTGTATGAGCAAAATGCAGTTGGGATGTATAAGACATTATCTTTGACAAATGCAGGAGATGTGCAATCCCATGCTGTATAACCTCTGGCCTCAAATGTAGCCCTTAATCCGCCTGAAGGGAATGATGATGCATCAGGCTCACCTTTTATGAGTTCTTTGCCTGAAAATTCTGTGATGACTTTACCGTCTGGTGTAGGAGAGATAAAAGATTCATGTTTTTCTGCGGTGATACCTGTCAATGGTTGAAACCAATGTGTGAAGTGCGTTGCTCCTTTTTCAATGGCCCAGTCTTTCATAGCGTTTGCTACTACGTCTGCAACTTTTGGGTCAAGTGGCAAACCTTCGTCGATTGTCTTTCTTAAAGCATTGTATGTTTGCTTTGGCAGACGCTCTCTCATTACTGCGTCATTAAACACGTTGGCACCAAAAATATTTTTCAAAGAATTTTCTGACATAAAAAATCCCCTTTCATTTATTTTTTAGTAATAATGGAAAATATAAACAAAACAAGGACGCCATTAATACACTCAAAATATATTAATGAAACGCCCTTGTCTCATTTTTACCTATTAAATTTTTTCACAAATAATTAATTAAATATTATCACAAACTTCACGCAAATGCAAGTACTTCATTTTTAAAAAGTCGTGTGTTTTTCTTGGTTATATGAATGACTTGTTATATAATATGCATAAAGATGCCGAGGTTTACAAATTTTCTAAAAACAGCAAATGAATTATAGAGGTGATGTTATGAAGAAGTTTAAAGCTATAATTGTAGGACCTGGCAATATATTTAAAAAAGCATATTTACCATTCATATTTAATGTAGATATGATTAAAATAGTTGGTATTGTAGGCAGAGATGAAAAAAAGCTTTTAAAGTATAAAGAGAATTACAAAGTTAAGACATATGTTTCGACAGATGAAGCAATTGCTTTAGAGCCTGATTGTGCTTTTGTTCATGCTTCTACTGATAGCCATTATGAGATTGTAAAAAAACTTCTCACAAACAATATTCATGTTTATGTGGATAAACCATTGACAGATGATTATAAAAAGACTGAAGAACTTTATGATGTTGCGCTTAACAATTCACTTGTTTTAACTGTTGGTTTTAATAGAAGATATGCACCATTGTATATTAAAGCATTAGATCATTTTAGAGATAGAAAACCTGAATTGTACATTATGAAGAAAAATAGAAGTGGCGGTGTTGGAGATGATAGTAAATTCACCATTTACGATGACTTTATACACGTAGTTGATACACTGTGTCATCAAATTGGCGATGTTGAAAGCCTAAATATTTCACACGTAAAAGTAATAAAGGAAAATAATAGCTTAAAATATATAAACGTTGAAATTTCTTCGGATAATAAAGTCGCAATTGGTGTAATGCACAGAAACAGCGGCATAGATGAAGAAGTGCTGGAGTTGCATGGTCATGGAAGAAGTGTAATAATTGAAAATCTCGAAAAATTACGGGCGTTTGATGGGGAAACAGTATCTATTTATAGTCATCATTCTTGGGACAGCGTATCGTACATAAGAGGTTTTGAAAGTGCAGTAGATAGTTTTTTGTGTTCTATAAATTCTAAAGAAATAAATTATGATGAAATAAAACTTTCTTTAAAGACGCATCAATTGGTTGAAGATATTGTGAAAAAGATAAAATAAAAAGTTTATAAAATAAGTGCAAAAGAGTGAATTTAAAGGAGGAAAAATTGATTTTTTATAGAATATTATCTTAGGTGGTTTTATGAAGAGAATATTGAATATCATCATAGCAATTGTAGTCATACTTTACATAGGGAAGGTTGCAGTAAATACTATAAGCGGAAAAGATAAGACTATACCACTTAAACCGGGCAATTTATCTGAATCAATAGATACTTACGGTTACATAGTGGTTGATGAAATGGTCATAAATTCTCCGATTAATGGAGAAGTTAATATGTTAGTAAAGAATGGGACAAGAGTGCCGAAAGGCAAGGAAATAGCTGAAGTTGTATCGCCAAACTTTGATAAGTCGAAGTTGAATGAGCTGAATTCTGTAGATGAAAAGATTCAGAGCATTAAGGATGATAAAGACACAAATCCCTATGCAAAAGATATAGAAAGCATAAATGCTCAGATAGATGAATTAAATAAGGAATATCAGCAGGCAAAAGACAAAAGCGTTTTAAATAGTTTAAGAAAAAAAATAGATGATTTGACCAGCAAAAAAGAGCAGATAATCAAAAATGGTCCTTCGTCGATTAGAAATTTAGATGACCTTTATAGCCAAAAAAAACAATTAGAAAGCATTATTTCTAATGGCTTATACAAGATATATTCGCCTGAAGCAGGGGTCGTCAGCGATTATTTTGATGGATATGAAAAGATGTTTAATGTAAACAAATTGTTTAACATTACATCCAATGATATCAACGCGATACAAAAAGAACCAACAGAGATAAAAGGTGAAGTAAAGCAAAGTGAACCTATATTAAAATTAATAGACAATTACGATTGGTATGTGTTGTCTGTATTGGACAAAAGTCAGAGCCAAAAATTAAAAGAGGGGAACAACATAAAAGTAGAAATAGATAATGACGACAGTCAATTGTTAGATGGACACATAATGAAAATATATTCGATATCTGACAATTTGTTTGGCGTAGTTATAAAAATGGATGATGCTTATAATGATTTTTATAAAAAAAGAAAGGTCAAAGTCAACATAACAGTAAATAACTATGAAGGTTTTATTGTGCCAAATACGGCTATCGTAAAAGTTGATGGAAAATATGGCGTGTATAAATTAAACAATGGCATTCCTGCCTTTGAAGAAGTCGATGTAAAAGCGCAAAATTCAGAAAGTGCCGTTGTAGAAAGTACAGATGGAAATTTAAAAATGTATGACGAAATATTAGTATATGGCAAAGACTATTTAAAGAAGTAAGAGGGATTATTATGGATATACGTTATAATATTGATGAAGTAAAAGAAAATGTTAAGAAGCATGCATTAAAAGTTAACAGAAATCCTGACGATATATTAATTGTGGCAGTGACTAAAACCGTCGATGTATCAAGAATAGAAGAAGCAATAAAATACGGCATTACGGATATTGGAGAAAACAAAGTACAAGAGTTAGAAGACAAATATCCAGCATTGATGGATAAGGTTCAGTTCCATTTTATAGGTCATCTTCAAACAAATAAGGTAAAATACATAATAGATAAAGTGAAGATGATCCATTCGCTTGATAGCGTACGCCTTGCAGAAGAAATAGATAAAAGAGCCAAAAAGTGCAATAGGATTATGGACTGCTTGATCGAGGTAAATGTAGGCTCAGAAGAATCAAAGTATGGAATTGAACCGTCAAACTTATTGGAATTCATAAAGGAGCTTGACAGCTTTGAGAACTTGAAAATAAAAGGTTTGATGACGGTGGCACCTTATGTAGAGGCTGAAGATGTAAGGCCTTATTTTAGAAAAATGAAGCAATTATTTGATATCGCTAAGTCTTTAAATCAAAGAAATTTAGATTTTAAGTATTTATCTATGGGTATGACAAATGATTACACTGTTGCTGTTGAAGAAGGTGCCAACATCATACGTATAGGTACAGGAATTTTTGGGAAAAGATTATATGATATGGAGGTAAAATAAATGGCTGTAAAAGTGATTGAAAAGCTTATGAATTTTTTTGGATTTGATGAGCAGGAAGACGAAGTGAACGTTGAAAAAGTTGAAAACGAAGTGCCTTTTAGCCAAAAGCCCAAAATAGTGAATATACATACACAATCACAGATAAAAGTTATTATTTTGAAGCCAGATAGTTTTGAACAGGCGCAGACAATCCTTGAAAACATAAAAAACAAAAAGCCTATAATTATTGATCTTCAAAATATGGAAAGAAATGATGCTCAAAGGCTCATAGACTTTTTAAGCGGCGCTGTTTTTGCGTTAAATGGGGAAATTAAGAAAATTGCCAATAGCATATTTTTAATTGTGCCGGACAATTTTGATATTGCTGGCGATATACAAGATGAAGTCGATTCAATGTTCAATTTAAAGTAATGAGGAGGGTATGATTTGACGACAAACTATGCTTTGATCTTAACATTAAACTACTTTTTTGAGATCGTAAATTGGCTTATTGTAATAAGGGTGGTATTATCACTTTTGAGAATGGAGAATATGGGAAACCCTATATCGCGATTCGTCATCATCGTTACAGAGCCTATTTTGGATCCTTTCAGGAGATTGCAATTTAAGTCATCTATTGGAAGGAATATGATGATAGATTTTTCGCCTATCCTTGCCATGTTGGCTATCCAATATGTGATAAGACCAATATTATTAAGCTTAATATCGTTAATATAAAAGGGTGAAGGAATGGAATACAGTACTGCAAGACTTAGTGACATAATAAACTGGGTACAAAAAAATAGGCGCGATAGATTTACAGATTTTCTTAGCATGAAAGATCAGAAAATACTGCTAAAGTTGATTGCAAAACATGACGATATAGATTGTAGATTTGATGGTGGATTTAAGGAGGCTGAAAGAAAGATAGCCTGTATATATCCGTCGCTTTTACCGATTTATGATGGTGAACATTTTAATGTAATAAAGGGGATAAGGATAAATGGCGACTTAACGAAGTTGTCACATAGAGATGTGTTAGGTTCACTGTTAGGATTAGGTATAAAAAGAGAAAAAATTGGTGATATAATTAAAAGACAGGAAATCTGTGATGTAATAGTGCATAATGATATAGCCGATTATGTTTTGATGAATTTGAAAAAGGTAGGCAGAGAGAAGGTTATTGTTAGTTCGATTGACTTAGATGAGGTTATAGAGCCTGTAATAGAGTACGAGGACATTAAAACGACCGTTGCATCTATAAGGCTTGACAGCATAGTCGCATCAGGATTTAAAATATCCAGGACAAAGGCTTCCGAAATGATAAAAGCTGGACTTACTGAAGTGAATTGGGAGACAAATATGTCGCCTTCATTTGAGGTAAAGGAAGGGGACATCATGTCTTTAAGAGGCTATGGAAGGATCAAACTCCAAGAAGTTTTGGGCACATCGAGAAAAGGCAGGGTATATGTTCATATTTTAAAATACAAATAATATAAGATGACAAGGAGTGGATTGGCATGTTAACACCGATGGACATACACAACAAGGAGTTTAAGCGTTCATTTAGAGGCTACAATGAAAATGAAGTTGACGAGTTTTTGGACAAAGTCATGGAAGACTATGAACTGTTGTACAAAGAAAACTCTGATCTAAAGGATAGAGTAAATATATTAAATGATAAATTGCAGAATTATACCGATATAGAGAAAACGCTAAATAATACGCTGGTGGTTGCTCAAAAGTCGGCTGAAGATTTAAAGTTAAATGCCAAGAAAGAAGCTGATTTGATAATACAGCAAGCGCAACAAGAAGCAGAAAAAATAATGCAGAAAGCCAATCAAGAAGTAGTAAGGATTAGAGCAGAGCTTGAAAATCAAAGGAAAAAATTGAATGTGTTTAAGGCTAAATTCAAAACACTCCTTGAAGGAGAGCTTGAAGCTATATTATCTATAGACGACAGAGAATTTTTTGATGATGAGAACGATGTGAGAAATGATGAGGAATAGACTTGCTGTAATCGGAATCTTAGTCCAAAATAGAGAGTTGGCGTCTGAAAAAGTCAATCATATTTTAAGCGAATATGCCGATATCATAGTGGGCAGAATGGGTATTCCATATAAAGAAAGAAATGTGTCAATCATCTCGCTGATTGTCGACGGTACGACGGATGACATCGGTGCTTTAACTGGCAAGCTTGGCAGCATTGAAGGTGTAAAAGTAAGGTCTGCCATTACAACGTAAGATGTTGACGTCTTTTTTTACATATTGTATAATTATTTAAAATGCGAAAAAGCGATGAAGAGGACAATTTATGCAAACAAAACTTTTAAGAGAGTTGGCGGTCGGTGAAAGCCAATAAGTTAGTTTGTCATATATCACCTCGAAGCTGCTGGCTGAAATTCAGTAGGCTAAGCCGGGAAAACCCCGTTATCTCATGAGTGATTAAGGCATTGTGCCTTAATAATTAGGGTGGTACCGCGACTTCTCGTCCCTTTGGATGAGAGGTTTTTATTTTTTCTGCATTACGCAATTTGAAATAGGAGGTATGTTTATGGATTACAACAAAACATTAAATCTGCCAAAGACTGATTTTCCAATGAAGGCGAATTTGCCGACGAGAGAGCCAGAAATATTAAAGAAATGGGAGAACATGGACATATACCACAAAACTTTACTTAAAAATAAAGGGAAGGAGAAGTTCATTCTTCATGATGGCCCGCCATACGCAAATGGCAATATACACCTTGGCACTGCTATGAACAAAGTTTTGAAGGACATGGTGGTTAAATATAAGACGATGAGGGGGTATGAATCACCATATGTGCCAGGTTGGGATACTCATGGCTTGCCAATAGAACAGCAGGCGATTAAGACATTAGGGATAAAGAGAAATGATGTAGGTCCAGTAGAATTTAGAAGGGTGTGCCGTGATTTTGCTTTTTCGCAAATTGAAAAGCAAAAAGCGCAGTTTATTAGATTAGGTGTAAGAGGAGATTGGCAAAATCCATATTTGACATTGAAACCAGAATATGAGGCAAAGCAGATAGAAGTATTTGGAGAGATGGCAAAGAAAGGATATATATATAAAGGACTTAAGCCTGTATACTGGTGTACAGATTGTGAGACTGCATTGGCAGAAGCAGAAATAGAGTATTCTGATGAAAAATCTGATTCAATCTACGTTAAATTTAGAGTTGTAGACGATCTTGGAAAATTTAAAGGCATTGTTGATGATTTAAGCAATTTGTACTTTGTAATATGGACTACAACAACTTGGACAATCCCTGCTAATCTTGCAATTTGCTTGAATCCAGATTTTGATTATGCTTTAGCAAAGTACGGAAATGAAATTTACATAATGGCAAAAGATATGCTTGACAGCATTGAAAAAGAGACTGGGCTTTCAAACAGCCAAATAATTGCTACTTTTAAAGGCTCAGAACTGGAAGGAATGAAAGCTAAGCATCCTCTTTTTGACAGGACATCGCTTATAATATTAGGCGAACACGTAACGCAAGAAGCAGGTACAGGATGTGTGCATACAGCACCTGGCCACGGCGAAGAGGACTTTGTAGTTGGTCAAAAATATGGACTTGATGTTTTGAATCCTGTTGACGATAAGGGGCGATTTACTGAAAAAGCAGGAAAATACAATGGGCTATTTTACTCTGATGCAAATAAGGTCATAAAAGAGGATCTTGAGAGAGCCAATGCGTTATTGGCTTCGAAGACTTTCACGCATTCGTATCCTCATTGCTGGAGATGCAAAAATCCTGTTATATTCCGCGCCACAGAGCAGTGGTTTGCATCTGTAGATGGATTTAGAAATGAAGCGCTGAAAGCGATAAAAGAAGTAAATTGGATTCCTGAGTGGGGCGAAGATAGGATTACAAACATGGTTAGAGATAGGCACGACTGGTGCATATCCAGACAAAGGATATGGGGCGTCCCGATTCCTATTTTTTACTGCAAACACTGTGGGAAAGAATTGATAAACGATGATACGATAAATGCGGTAAAGAAGTTGTTTGCCGAAAAGGGTTCCGATGCATGGTATGAATTATCGGCTGAAGAAATACTGCCACAAGGCACAAAGTGTGAATGTGGTTCTGCAGAATTTAGAAAAGAAACGGACATCATGGATGTCTGGTTCGATTCTGGTTCCAGCCATGTAGCGGTTTTAGAGACAACTGATGGACTTAGATGGCCGGCAGATTTGTACTTGGAAGGCTCTGATCAACACAGAGGATGGTTCCAGTCATCGCTTCTGACATCTGTCGCTACAAAAGGTGTCGCTCCGTATAAAAATGTATTGACACATGGTTTTGTTGTAGATGGTGAAGGGCGGAAAATGTCAAAGTCCCTTGGAAATGGAATCGATCCAGCCGATGTTGTAAAAGAGTATGGTGCTGATATATTGAGGCTGTGGGCTGTTTCTGCAGATTTCACTTCAGACATGAGGATATCAAAAGAAATTTTAAAGCAGATGACGGAATCATATAGAAAAATCAGAAACACAGCAAAGTTTTTATTAAGTAACCTTTACGATTTTGATGCTGATAAAGATTTGTTGCCATATGATGAATTGTTAGATATAGACAAATGGGCTTTGTACAAATACAATGAACTTGTGAAGGATGTAACTGAAGCTTTTGATAAATATAAATTTTATGAGTTCTTGCATCTTGTTCATACTTTCTGTATTGTAGATATGAGCAATTTGTACCTTGACATATTGAAAGACAGGCTGTATACTTTCCCAGCCGCATCAAAGGAAAGAAAGGCAGCTCAGACTACTTTGTACACAATATTAAACGGTTTTGTAAGAATCATAGCACCAGTGCTGACATTTACAGCAGACGAAATATGGAGCTATATGCAGCACGATGCAAAAAATAATTTCGAGAGCGTTCAATTGGCTGATTGGCCAGAGCCTAATGATATCTACGACAATAAACAGATAATAGACAACTGGAATAAGCTTTTTGACATACGAAAAGACATTTCTAAGGCATTGGAGATATCCCGCTCAAACAAGGAAATAGGACATTCTTTGGAAGCTCAAGTCGATATTTATGCGTCCAGAGAACTGTATGAATTTTTGAAGCAGTTTGAAGAAGATTTTAATACAGTCTTTATCGTATCAAAGACTGTTCTTCATGAAAATGATGAAGTTATACCTGATGATGCGTACAAAAGCGAAGATTATGACATCGCTATAAAAATAAGTCATGCACCTGGTGAAAAATGCGAAAGATGCTGGATGTACAGCGAGACTGTCGGGGAAGATAAAGAGCATCCAACAATTTGCAGTAGGTGTGCTGCACATATCTAAAGGGAGATTTCTCCCTTTTTTAATTAAAGATGAAAGGAGAGTATAAGTGTGAAAAAGATAGGCTTTATTGGCGCTATGGAGGAAGAAGTAGAGCTACTCAAGGAAGCTATTGTTAATAAGCTTACGATAAATAGGGCAGACATGGATTTTTTTAGCGGTATACTTAATGGAGTAGATGCTGTTGTTGTAAAATCAGGTATAGGAAAGGTAAATGCAGCGATCGCAACACAGATATTGATATCTGAATTTAAAGTCGATTGCATAATAAACACAGGTGTTGCTGGAGGATTAAAAAAAGGCATAAATGTTGGAGATATAGTCATTTCTTCTGATGCGATAGAGCATGATTTCGATACAACAGCATTTGGAGATGAATTAGGAGTAATACCTCGCATGAAGACAAGCGTATTTAAAGCCGACGAATATCTCATAGATGTGGCTTATAAGGCTGCTAATGATAATATTGATGGGAAAGTGTATATTGGCAGGATCGTTTCAGGCGATAAATTTATCTCATCAAAAGATGAAGCTTTAAAATTGGGAAAGCTTTTTAACGCATCAGCAGTCGAAATGGAAGGCGCAGCAATTGCTCATACTTCATATCTCAACAATGTGCCATTTGTTGTAATAAGAAGCATTTCAGACAATGCTGATGGAAATGCTGCGAAAGATTTTAGTCAATTTGTTAAGGAAGCAGCAATAGTGTCCAGCAATATAGTTAAAGAGATGATAAATCTAATCAAGGAGAATTAGATATGAGCATTGTAAATGTAAGCTTACAAGTATTGCCTATAGTTGAAGAAGAAAGAATTTATCCAGTCGTAGATAAAGTTATTGATTACATAAAATCAACAGGCGTTAAGTATTTTGTAAGCCCGATGGAAACAACTATGGAAGGAGACATCGATGTTCTCTTGGATATTGTGAAAAAGGCTCAAAATATATGCGCGGATGAAGGTGCCAAGAGAGTAATTTCGATCGTTAAGATAGACTTTAAACCTGATGGTGTGACGATTGAGGAGAAAATAGGCAAATATAGAAATAGTGCTGATGTGAGATAATTTATATTTTAGACAAGATTAAAACTATTGACATATATTTTAACACGTTATATCCTGACTTTTGCAGCAAAAAAGGATAAAAAAAGCCCCTAAGCCCTTTAAAATGAAGGCTTTCGGGCTTTCTGTTTTTGTCAAAAAGTTGTAGTGGAAATGTCATTTTTTTACTTCTCCTAAAATTTTTTTAATCTCTCCTAATGTCATAATCTTTTTCCCAAAATCAATGCCTAATTCTTTACCTATATCTTCAAGAACATCATTATTAAAATCAAACAGATAATAATTTTCTTGTATGTAACTGCAGGATGCTTTTGCTAGACTCTCAAGTATAGCTGAAACAGAATATTTTCCTTTTAATCTATATTCAAGTATTCTCACAATTACAAGTGATATAAAGCATATCAGAAAATGAGCATCAATATGTTCCCTCAGTGATAAATAAACTGGTCTGCTTTCGATATCACTTTTAGTTATCTTAAAAGATTCTTCTATCTTCCAAAGTCCACGGTACATTTCAATAATTTTATCATCAGATTCTTTGTATTCACTAGTAACTATTGCATAATATCCATCAAATTTTTCTTCTTCTTTTAGCCTTTCCTCATCAAATGTTAAATGCTGATGAGCACTTTCTAATATTTCGCCGGTTTCTTCATCAAAAATGAGATTCTTTACATATTTGGAAGCACCGTATGATGTAGCTCTATTGTATTTTGCTGGATTTTTAATTAGGTCTTTTGCTTTCTCTATGGTAGCAGCTCGTTCATATTTTGCTTTTAAAGCATATTCTTCACTATAGAAAATAACCTGTTTTTCATCAACTACCTTTTTCATTTTTTTGCCTTTAGTGGTGGTTACTAATATTTCTCTTGGATAAAGTCTGGATTTTATCTTGAAGCTATCTCCTCTGTGTGTATATCCGTTTTCGTCAAGGACATATTTCTTAAATTCCTTATCTGCACAACGAACAGAATAGCTGAATACATAACCATTACCAGCAGATAAAGTATACCAAATGTTATCGCCAGTGATGATACCTTTATCAGCAACTACAATAATTCTTCCCAAAGAATAATCATGTTGTATTTTCCTTAACATAGGCATAAATGTAGTTTTATCTAGAGCATTGCCAGGAAAAAGTTTATATGTAATAGGTATACCATTGGTGTCCATAAATAATCCCATCTGCACAATTGGATCTGGCCTGTGTTCTTTAGAAACGCCTTTTTTACGCAATTCGTCTTGTTCATCAATTTCAAAATAATAGTTGGTAACATCGTAATAAACCAGATTAGTATTTCGTTCATATAAAGACTTAATATGCTCATGAACCCAAAGTTGCAAAGCATTACTATGTTTGTTAAAAAAGATAGACATCTGTAGACATCATCCAAAGAAAAATCAAACCTCTCAAAGAATATATCTCTATTCTCATAAGTCTTTTTCTTTGAAGCAGGATACAATAAACGTGAAAATACGAGAAGTTTCATAATAGCATTAGAATCATACTCTTCTTTTGAATGACGCTGCCTGTTTTTCAAAAATTTGTCCAATTCAAGTTCATGATAAATCTTACTAAATGCAGCGTAGCCAAAGTTTTTACGATCATTCGTATTAATCAAAAGTCTTTCATTAGGAGAAAAACTAAGAGTAATTGGAGTCTTTTTCATGGCTTTTTGTTCATTCAATTCTTTAACCTTTTGTTCAAAAAAAGCGATTGGATCATCGTATTGTTTTTGAAGCTCATCGAGGTATCCAAGCGATTCAATAGTAACAGTCCTTGTATGCCCTCTTTCTTTATCACGATATCCATCTGCAATAGATAGGTATATTCTTCCGGAACTGCGTCTACTTTTCTTTAAATACACATTAAACTCCCCCAATAAAATTCAATATAACTATATTATACCACAATCCATAATAATCCGCAACCAAAATATGACAAAAATTTAAAAAAATTTTACCCAAAATCGTTAGTAAAATTGCTGGTTCCGGGTTACGCTACATAAAATTTTGCTGCAAAACTAGGGTGTGAGATAATTTATATTTTAGACAAGATTAAAACTATTGACATATATTTTAACACGTTATATAATTAAATCAATCGAAACAAAAAAATCGATGAGCAGGAATAGTAAATATCGCATTAGGTTAAAGCGAGCTTGGGATGGTGGAAGCCAAGTACTGACGGCGTTATTGAATGGGCCTGCGAGATGGCGTGTGAAATAAAAGTAGCATTGCCCGGTAGTCTACCGTTAAAATGACAGGGTATCGAGAAATCCGTACCTTCAATGAGAGGTTTTGTACTTAGGTGGCAAAGCGAAATGAAAGCATTTCGTCCTTAGTGGATGAGATGCTTTTTTTAACCACATAAGTATAAAACAATTTGGGTGGCACCACGAAGTCACTTCGTCCCATTGGATGAAGTGACTTTTTTGCATATTAAGGAGGTGTATTGATTGAATATAACTGAAAAAGAATATGAAAGGCTTGTGAACAAGAAAACTGTCTTTCCTGTTTACGAGGAGATAAACGGTGATGAATTGACGCCAATCAACATTTTTTACAATTTGGATGGTGAAAATAAATTTCTCCTGGAAAGTGCTGAAAGCAGTAAAATGTGGGGCAGGTATTCGTTTGTCGGCTCAAATCCGTATTTGAAGATCAGATGTAGTGGTGACATAATCCATATTGATGGTGATAAAACGGAAATAAGATACGGCAGAATTCTTGACTATATAAAGGAAAATATGATGTACGATTATGATAATTATGGACTTGAATTTCCGTTTACTGGCGGAGCAATAGGCTATGCTGGATATGATATTATAAGACAATATGAATATCTTCCTTCGAAAAATGTTGATGAAATAGGAATACCTGATGCGTATTTTATGTTTTACAAGATTATAATCTGCTATGATCACTATAAACATAATGTATCTGTTATTTACAACGTATTTCCTGATGAAAATGAAAAGTATGGTTTTATAAGAGAAAAATTGGAGAGAATAATTTTAAACATAAAGAGTAATGTTAAAATTCACGATATAAAACCAAAACAACCCACTTCCGATATTGATTGTAATTTTACCAAAGAAGAATTTTGCAATATTGTAATTAAAGCAAAGGAATATATAAAAAACGGCGACATATTTCAAGTAGTGCCTTCCCAAAGACTTAAAATCAAAACTGATTCCGAACCTTTTGATGTATACAGGAGGCTGAGGATTGCAAATCCATCACCATATATGTTTTACATCGATTTTGACGATTTCCAATTGATAGGTTCGTCGCCAGAAAGTCTCGTATCCGTATTTGGCAATAAAGTCACTACAAATCCGATTGCAGGAACCAGAAGAAGAGGGAAAAACGCTGAAGAAGATTTAATATTGAAAGATGAGCTTTTAAACGATGAAAAGGAAAAGGCGGAACACGTCATGTTAGTTGACCTTGGAAGAAATGATATAGGAAAAGTAAGCGAATTTGGCACTGTAAGATTGGATAGATTCATGGAAGTCGATTTTTATTCGCACGTAATGCACATTGTATCGAAAGTTTCAGGCATTTTGAGAAGGGGTCTTACAGCGTTTGATGCACTAATTGCATGTCTTCCTGCTGGAACGGTTTCAGGTGCACCGAAAATAAGGGCCATGGAGATAATTGATGAATTGGAGAATGTGAAAAGATCATTTTATGCTGGAGCAGTCGGCTATTTTTCATACAACGGAGATATGGATATGTGCATAGCAATAAGAACATTGCTATTAAAAAGCGGCACTGCATTTATTCAAGCTGGGTGTGGAATTGTATATGATTCTCAACCAGAAGCTGAATACTATGAAACTATAAATAAGGCAATGGTCTTAAAGGAGGTGCTTTGATGCTTCTTCTCGTAGATAATTACGACTCATTTACTTATAACTTGTACCAATTCATAGGCGAAATTTACAGCGATATATTAGTTGCCCGCAACGATAAAATAGGGTTAAATGACATAGCTTTAATGAATCCAAAAGGAATAATTATATCGCCTGGGCCGGGAAGGCCAGAAAATGCAGGAATTTCAGTAGATATAGTCGATGAGTTTGAAGGCAAAATACCTATATTAGGGATTTGCCTTGGCCATCAAGCTATTGGATATGCTTATGGCGCAAAAATAATCAGAGCAACCACCATAATGCACGGGAAGACTTCATCTGTCAATCATGTTGGTGAAGGAGTGTTTGAAGGCATAAAAAATCCTATAAAAGCCATGAGATATCATTCACTTGTAATTGACAAAGACTCATTGCCAGAATCATTAGAAATAATTGCAGAAACGGATGATGGAACTATTATGGCAATTAAGCATAAGTGCCATCATGTATATGGACTTCAATTTCATCCTGAGTCTATTTTAACAGATGATGGTAAAAATATATTAAAAAATTTTGTGGAGGGGATCTGCAATGTTAAAGGAAGCCATTGAAAAGATCGTCAAAGGGGAGAATTTGTCTGAAACAGAGGCAAAGAGCGCTATGGATGCAATAATGAAGGGGGAATCAAGCCCGCCATTAATTGGTGGTTATCTTATAGGATTAAGGATGAAAGGTGAATCAATCGATGAGATAACCGGTTCTGCAAGGTCAATGATAGAAAATGCAAAAAAATTAAATCTTGATTCTCCATATGTAATAGATACCTGTGGAACGGGAGGTGATGGCGGAAAGACATTTAATATTTCTACTGCGGTAGCAATAATTGCTTCGTCTGCTGGAATCAAAATAGCCAAACATGGAAACAAAGCTGTCTCCAGTAAAAGCGGCAGTGCTGACGTATTAAATGAATTAGGTGTAAAAATCGATGTAGAACCAGAGGTGACAAAGAAATTCATCGATGAAGTAGGATTTGGGTTCCTTTTCGCACCTTTGTATCATTCAGCTATGAAAAACGTAGCTCCCATAAGAAGAGAACTGGGTTTAAGAACAGTTTTTAATATATTAGGGCCATTGACAAATCCAGCTTCTGTTAAAGGCCAAGTTTTAGGCGTTTATGATAAAAGCCTGACACATATATTAGCAGAAGTTTTGCTAAAACTGGGATGCGAAAGAGCTTTAGTCGTTCATGGAAATGATGGGCTTGACGAAATAACCACCACTACCACTACAACTGTTTCAGAAGTGAGAAACGGTATGGTTATTGATTACACAATTGATCCTGATGATTACGGTATTAGGCTGTCGAAAGGTACGGATATCGGCGGTGGCGATGCAAAAGAAAATGCAAAAATCATTTTAGATATATTAAATGGCGAAAAAGGCCCTAAGAGAGACATTGTAGTTTTAAATAGCGCTGCAGCTTTATATGTCGGTAAAGCAGTTGATAGCATTAAGGAAGGTGTCAAGCTTGCAGAATATCTCATTGATTCAGGCAAGGCATTAGGCAAGCTGAATGATATATTAAGTTTTCAGAAGGTGTATTTGCAATGATACTTGATGATATTATCGTTAAGAAAAAAATACAGGTGGAAATAAAAAAAATCGAAAAACCGCTGGATGGTATATTAAAAGAAATTAAAAATGATAAAAATATGAGGAATTTTAAAGAAGCGTTGATTGGTGATGATATATCGATAATAGCTGAAATAAAAAAAGCTTCTCCATCTAAAGGGATAATGGTAGAAGACTTTGATCACATAAAAATTGCTAAGCTATATGAAAATGTTGATGTTGATGCCATATCTGTTCTTACAGAAAAAAATTATTTTAAAGGAGATGATGCATATATAAACGATGTAAAAGAAGTAACATCAAAACCTATTCTCAGAAAAGACTTCATATTTGACGAATACCAAATATACGAAAGCAAATTAATTGGTGCAGATGCTGTCTTGCTTATAGTGACTGTACTTGGAGATGATTTAAAGAAGTTTTACGATACTGCTAAAAAGATTGGATTAGATGCTATTGTTGAGGTTCATGACGAACGTGAACTTGAAATAGCATTAAATGCGAATGTGGATATTTTAGGCATAAACAACAGAGATTTAAAGGATTTTCACGTTGATTTAAGGACGACAGAAAGGCTTGTTAGATACGTGCCAAGCGGTGTTTTACTGGTGTCTGAAAGTGGCATAAAGACTTCTGATGACGTAAAATTCTTAAAATCATTAGGTGTGAATGCTGTCCTAATCGGTGAAACATTTATGAATATAATCAAAAATGGCGGTAAAATTGATGATTTCGTAATTCAATCAAAGGGTGTTTAAAATGACATTGGTGAAAATATGTGGAATAAGGCGGGCAGAAGATATAGAATACCTTAATAATTTAAAGCCTGATTATGCTGGTTTCGTTTTTGCTGAAAGCAAGCGAAAAGTAGATGTAAATACGGCATATAACCTTATTAAAAATCTCGATAGACAAATAAAAAAAGTCGGTGTTTTTGTAAATGAAAAAGTTTCGGTAGTAAAGGATGTTGCTGATTATTTAAATTTAGATGTTTTACAATTTCATGGCGATGAGTCACAAGATTATATAGACAATTTTGATGATTATACCGTATGGAAGGCGATTCGGATTAGCGAAAAAAGCGATGTTTTTAGATTACAAGATTATCATGCTGATGGTATTCTCCTTGACAGTAAGATAAAGGGTTTTTATGGTGGTTCAGGTGTGAAATTTGATTGGAATTTAGTTAAGGATGTAAAGGACAACTTAAAGTGCAAGTTTATTTTAGCAGGTGGCATTAATCCTGGCAATGCTTTAAAAGCTGTAGAAACAGTTAGACCGGATGTAATAGATGCATCCAGCGGTGTTGAAGTGGACGGCTTTAAAAATTATCAATTGATGAAAGATTTAATATGTAAAGTGAGGAGTGTAAAATGGTAGGGAGATTTGGTAAATTTGGCGGTCAATACGTACCGGAAACGATTATGAATGCATTGATAGAACTTGAAGACGAATTTTACAAGGCAATAAATGATAAAGATTTTATTGATGAATACAAATATTATTTAAGAGAATATTCTGGAAGGCCTACACCGTTGTATTTTGCAAGAAACTTAACTGAAAGATTGGGTGGCGCAAAAATATATTTGAAAAGAGAAGATTTAAACCACACTGGCGCTCATAAAATAAACAACGTTTTAGGGCAAATATTGCTGGCTAAAAGAATGGGCAAAAGGAAAGTCATCGCTGAAACAGGTGCAGGACAACACGGTGTAGCGACTGCAACAGGCGCTGCGATGTTTGACATGGAATGTGAGATATTTATGGGAGAAGAAGACATAAAAAGACAGTCATTGAACGTATTTAGAATGAAGTTATTGGGTGCAAAAGTTACTCCTGTTAAGACGGGGACTGGCACATTGAAAGATGCTGTTAACGAAGCGATACGCAATTGGGTCACGAATATCGATGATACATTTTATGTGATGGGCTCTGTTGTAGGACCGCATCCATATCCGATAATGGTTAGAGATTTTCAGAGGGTGATCGGCGACGAGACGAGAGAACAAATTTTAAGCAAAGAAAAGAGATTGCCTGATTATATTGTTGCATGTGTGGGCGGTGGCAGCAATTCTATGGGTATATTTTACCCTTTTATAAACGATTCATCAGTTAAACTTATAGGGGTAGAAGCTGCAGGCCTTGGAATAGATACAAATAAACATGCCGCTACAATGGCAAAAGGAAGCATTGGCGTCCTCCATGGCATGATGACGTATCTGCTTCAAGATGATGAAGGACAGATAATGCCTGTGTACTCAATATCAGCAGGACTTGATTATCCTGGTGTAGGGCCTGAACATGCTTATTTGAGGGATACCGGCAGAGCACAATATGTGTATGCAACTGATGAAGAAGCTTTGTCAGCTTTTATGGATTTATCTCAAATTGAAGGAATCATACCGGCATTGGAAAGTGCCCATGCTGTTGCCTATGCAATGAAACTTGCTCCAAGTCTTAGCAAAGATGATATTATAGTTGTAAATTTATCAGGCAGAGGAGACAAAGACGTCAATACAGTAGCGAATGTTTTGGAGGTTGAGCTATGATGTTGTCAAGTGTAGAAGTTAACAATGCAAGGGAAAACAGGATTGATAAAAAATTCAATGAATTAAAGAAAAAAGGGCGTAAAGCGCTGATTGCATTTATAACCGCTGGAGATCCCGATATAAATATAACCATCAATTTAGTGTATAAGATGGTTGAAGGCGGGGCTGATATCATAGAGATTGGAATTCCATATTCGGACCCGCTGGCAGATGGACCTATAATACAAGCTTCATCTGCAAGGGCATTGAAAAAGGGCACTAAAATAGATGATATAATGAGTGCTGTTAATATAATAAGACAAAATACAGATGTACCGCTTGTGTACCTTGCCTATTACAATTCCATTTATAAATATGGAATGGAGAAATTTTTAAAGAATGCAAAGGATTCTGGCATAGATGGACTAATTATACCTGATTTGCCATTGGAGGAAAGAAAAGACATAAAAGAATTATCAGAAAAACATGATATTTATTTGATACCATTAGTTGCACCTACTTCAAATGACAGGATAAAAAAGATTTGTGAAAATGGCAAAGGATTTGTGTATTGTGTTTCCACAAAAGGTGTCACAGGTGTAAGGAATTCTATTGAAACTGATATTGAAAAGTACATGGATTTGGTATCAAAGTACACTGATTTGCCAAAAGCAATTGGATTTGGCATATCTGGACCTGAGATGGCAAAAAAATTTGCTCCGTACTGTGATGGAATAATAATTGGCAGTGCAATAGTTAAAATGATAAGTGATTCAAGAAATAATGATGAAATATTTGATAGTGTGGCAAATTTCATATCATCAGTCAAAGAGGTAATTTAAAAGGAGGCTATTTGCCTCTTTTTAAATTTAGGCATTGATTATTATTTTAAAATTGATATAATTAAGATAAGAAATATTAAAGGAGAATAATTATCAAAGGAGGAAAAGTTGATGGTTGAATTAGAAAAAGAAGCCCCTGATTTCACGCTTATGTCCAGTGAGGGAAAGAATGTCTCTTTAAAAGATTACAGGGGTAAAAAAGTTGTTCTTTACTTTTATCCCAAGGACAACACGCCTGGATGTACAAAGGAAGCTTGCCAGTTTAGGGACAACCTAAATTCTATTGAAGATAATGATGCGGTTGTGATAGGGGTAAGCTTAGATGATTTAGAGTCTCATAAAAAATTTATTGAAAAATTTGATTTGCCATTTATACTCTTAAGTGATGGTGATGCCAAAGTATCAACAGAGTACGGTGTTTATAAAGAAAAAAATATGTATGGAAAGAAAAAAATGGGCATAGAAAGATCTACTTTTGTAATAGATAGAAAAGGCATAGTAAAGAAAATTTTTAGGAAAGTGAAAGTTGAAGGACACGTTGATGAAATATTGAAAGTGCTTAAAGAGATTGATTAAGAGATTTAGTGCGCTTTATGCGCACTTTTAATAATTTAGAATCGGCAGACTGAAAGCAGCTATTAATGCAACTATCATCACAATGACAATAGTCAAAGCTACATATTTATGCCATTTTCTGTTGTAAAAAGGGTTTAAAAAATCTTTGTTTTTCTTTTTTTTCATTTTATTCCCCTCATCAATTTTACTAAGGTAATTTTATTAAATTATACATCTTCTTATTACTAATTTAAGCATATTTAAATTTAAAAAACAATAAATTATTAATAAACTTCACCTAAAGAGAGAAAATAATTTATAGGAGGAATGGGCTTGGATAATAAATTATTAAATGAAATGAAGAAGCAAATTGAAAAAATGTCTGATATGATGGAAAAAATGAAAATAGCAGACTATGTAGAATTGATGCAAAGCCCTTATAGACTCCTATGGCTTAACTTTGTCGGTGGGCTTGCGCGTGGTTTTGGAATGGCTATAGGATTTACATTGCTTGGAGCAATTGTAATATACATATTGCAAAGAGCGGTTTTATTGAATTTGCCTATTATAGGCAATATTATTGCTCATATAATTAAAATTGTTCAACAAAATTTGTGATAGAAAGGCATGTGGTAAAATGGATGACGAAAAATTAGAGTATTTTAGAAAAAGACTTATTGATGAAAGAAATAGAATTTTGCATACTCTAAACGAGATGGATGATAATAACGGAACCGGGAGAATTGGGGAGAGGGAGTATTACCAAGAACTATCGATGGCGGACAACCATCCAGCGGATATTGCTTCGGAAGTATACGAATTAGAGAAAAATTACGCATTAAAAGATAATGAACAGCACATTTTGAGGCAGATTGATGATGCTCTTTCGCGAATGGCTAATGGCGAATACGGTATATGCAATCATTGTCATAAAGAAATTGAAATGGAAAGGTTAGAAGCGTTGCCATATGCACCTTTATGTGCAAAATGTGCAAAAGACAATGATTTAAAATTAAGCGATCTCAGGTTTTCACGCCCTAACGAAGAAAGAACTATTAAGTATCCTTTTGGGTGGGGATACATGGATTCCAAAGAAGAAAATCAATTTGATGCCGAGGATTCGTACCAATCAGTAGCAAGGTATAATAAAACTAAAGCAGGACTTGACAATTATGATGACGATTACGATGATTATAATTCAGGATATGTGGAAGAAGTAGATAAAATAAGCAATGAAGATTACAAAAAAACATTAGAGTGATGATAAATCTTACTATAATGTAGATTAATAAAAAAGCCTTGCAAATTCGGAAAGAAAACGCAGGCTTTATTTTATTACAATGGCATAAAAAATGGCAGGGGAGACAAGAATCGAACTCGCAACCTACGGTTTTGGAGACCGCCGCTCTACCAATTGAGCTACTCCCCTGCGACGAATTTTATTATAACATAGTATTTACATGTAGTCAATAACTAAGTGCATCTATTTCGTTGTTATTCTGTCATAAAACTCAGCAAAAAAAGTGTGCAAAATATAAAAATAATTCATAACTTACCCGAATTTTAAGTTAAATTCTTTTATTACGATTTGTCCAATGATATAATATTAATGGTAATTAAAAAGCAAAGGAGAGTTAAGTATGAACAGGATTGATGAATTAGCAATTAATACTATACGTATACTATCAATTGAACAGGTGCAAAAGGCGAACTCCGGACATCCAGGTATGCCAATGGGTTCTGCTCCAATGGCATATACATTGTGGGCCAAATATTTAAAGCACAGTCCAAGAAATCCTAAATGGGCTGGGAGAGATAGATTTATACTATCTGCTGGACATGGTTCTGCGCTTTTATATTCACTGTTGCATCTCTTTGGCTATGGACTTACAATAGAAGATCTTAAAAATTTTAGGCAATGGCAGAGCTTGACTCCAGGGCATCCAGAATACGGACATACACCAGGTGTTGAAATCACCACAGGGCCATTGGGGCAAGGTATTTCAAATGCTGTTGGCATGGCAATCGCTGAGACTTACATGGCAAGCAAATTCAACCGCCCAGGGTATGATATAGTAGACAATTATACATATGCTATAGTTGGCGATGGATGCCTTATGGAGGGTATTTCATCTGAAGCATGTTCTTTAGCTGGAACGTTAAAGCTTGGCAAGCTGATAGCATTGTATGATTCAAATAATATTTCCATAGAAGGTGGTACTGACATTGCATTTACAGAAGACGTCGGCAAAAGATTTGAAGCATATGGCTGGCAAGTGATAAAAGTAGATGACGGAAATGATGTAGAAAAGATAGGAAAAGCTATTGAAGAAGCAAAAGCGGATAAGGAGAGGCCGTCGCTTATCATAGTAAAGACGGTGATTGGATACGGCTGCCCAGAGAAGCAAGGCAAAGCTTCAGCACATGGAGAGCCGCTTGGAGATAAAAATGTAGAGGCAACTAAAAAGTTTTTAGGATGGGAATACGAGGAGGAATTCTATGTTCCTGATGAAGTGCGTAAACACTTCGAGAATATCATAGAAGAATTAAACAAAGAAGAAGAAAAATGGAATAGAATGTTTGAAAATTACAGAAAAGAATATCCTGAATTGGCAGAAGAATGGGATAAATGGCACAGTGAGAAATTGCCGGTTGATTTAGTCGCTGATGAAGGCCTTTGGAACTTTAAAGCAAAGACAGCTACAAGGTCCTCATCTGGAGATGTTTTGAATTATTTGGTTAAGCTTGTCCCAAATCTGATCGGTGGTTCTGCAGATCTTGCTCCATCCACAAAGACTTATACAAAAGATAGAGGCGATTATAGCAGCCAAAACAGAGGTGGCTCCAATTTCCACTTTGGCGTTAGAGAACATGCAATGGCAGCAATTGCAAATGGAATGGCCGCTTATGGAGGAATTATACCTTATGTATCTACATTCCTTGTATTCAGTGATTATATGAAAGGTGCTGTAAGGTTGTCTGCATTGATGAAGCTTCCTGTGATTTACGTATTTACTCATGACAGCATTGGCGTTGGTGAGGATGGTCCAACACATGAGCCGATAGAACATTTGCCAATGTTAAGAAGCATTCCAAACTTGACGGTTATAAGACCTGCAGATTCAAAAGAAGTATCTGCTGCATGGTGTTATGCTCTTAACAAAAAAGACGGTCCAACAGCATTGATATTGACAAGGCAAAATCTTCCTGTATACGACGAGACGTCAAAAGATGCTCTAAAAGGCGGATATGTATTGTGTGATGCAGAAGATGGAAATCCTGATTTGATATTATTGGCCAGTGGTTCAGAGGTCAGCTTGATCTACGAAGCATACAAACTGCTTAAAGAGAAAGGTGTTAAAGCGAGGGTAGTAAGTATGCCTTCGATGGAGATATTTGATACGCAACCAGATGAATACAAAAAAACAGTGCTTCCTGATAATGTAAGAGCCAGAATTGCAGTAGAGGCTGCAAGCACTATGAGCTGGTATAAATACGTTGGACTTGACGGATGTGTAATTGGACTTGACCATTTTGGAGCATCTGCACCTGGTGAAATACTCTTTAGAGAATTTGGGTTCACTGTTGAAAATGTCGTCAACAAGGCATTAGAGCTATTAAAATGATGAATAAGAGCGCTTTATTGCGCTCTTATTCAAAAATTTTTAGGAATCATACAAGTATGCTATATTAAGAAAGGAATGGTATTATGAGTGTTACGATTAAAAAAGTTTCATTTTCTGGCTGGAATGATTGCATTGAAGTTTCAAATGGGGTAGTTGATTTTATAGCCACGACGGAAATAGGTCCCAGGATAATGAGATTTGGATTTGTAGGGCAAGCAAATGAATTCAGCATTAACGATGAAGATGCAGGCAAAAAAGGTGAAAACATTTGGAGAAATTATGGTGGACATAGACTGTGGCATAGTCCTGAAGCCATGCCAAGAACTTACACGCTTGACAACTTTCCAATAAAATACGAAGAAATAGAAAACGGCATTAAGCTTATTCAAGAGCCTAATGATTATGCCTACATAAAAAAAGAGATTGAAGTAACTTTAGAGCCAGATAAACCTGTTGCAAAGGTTAAGCATACGCTTACAAATAAAGGCGCTTGGGCGGTGGAGCTTTCACCATGGGCTATATCTGTCATGGCAACAGGAGGTCTTCAGGTCGTTGAGCAACCTATGAAAGACACTGGACTTTTGCCAAATAGAGCATTGGTATTGTGGCCGTATTCCCATATGAAAGATCACAGAATACATTTTGGCAACAAGTACATAATTTTTGAGCAAGATCCTAACAAAAAAGAGCCATTTAAATTTGGAATTCAAAATGAAAAAGGATGGGCAGCGTACTTTAATCATGGACATCTTTTCATAAAGAAATTCAAACATGATGAAAATGCGACTTATCCGGATTACAACGCTTCTTATGAAACATATACGACAGATTGGATGATGGAAATGGAGTCATTAGGCCCTATGGTAAAGTTAAATCCTGGTGATTCCACAATCCATACAGAAGAATGGTTATTATATGACAATGTAAAAAGACCGTCTATAAACGAAGATGAAATAGAAGAATTGTTGTCACAATATATAAAATGATTAATTAGGGCTTGCAAAAGCCCTAATTAAGGTTTTTTAGGAGGATAGAATTGGAACTAATTACTGTCATTTTAGCTATTTTAATTGACCAAATTTCAAAATATTTTGTGGTGAGATATTTAAAACCCATTGGAACTTTTCCTATAATAGACAATGTTTTTAATTTTACATATGTTGAAAACAAAGGGGCTGCTTTTGGAATATTGCAAAATAAAACATTGTTGTTTATAATAATAACGATTATTGTTGGAACAATATTGGTATACTCAATTATAAAAGTACCCAGCAGTACATTTTATAAATTTACTTTGTCCATGATTCTTGGGGGAGCTATTGGAAATTTGATTGATAGAGTTAGATTAGGGTATGTTGTAGATTTCATTGATTTTAAGTTTTTTCCAGCAGTATTTAACTTGGCTGATTCCATGATAGTAGTAGGAGCCATATTGTTATGCTATACCTTGATATTAAAAAGAGAAAATTAAATACATCTGGCTGCATGTTTGAAAGGATTGTATCTCATGAATATAGCTGATACTTTAAACATAATCGCAGAAAAAGATGATGAAGATAAAAGAATAGATTCTTTTTTAGCTTCAGAAGTAGATTTTACAAGATCGTATTTGAAAAAATTGATATTGGATGGACTTGTTAAAGTCAATGGTGCACCAGTGAAGCCTAATTATAAGATAAAGGAAGGCGATACAATAGACGTAAATATACCTGAAGCAGAAGAAATAGACTTAAAGCCAGAGAACATTCCTCTTGATATTATTTACGAAGATGATGATATAATTGTTGTAAACAAGCCTCAAGGCATGGTGGTTCACCCTGCTCCTGGCAATTTAAGCGGTACACTTGTCAATGCGCTTTTGTACCATTGCACGAATTTGTCAGGCATAAATGGAGAGTTGAGGCCAGGGATTGTTCACAGACTTGATAAAGATACTTCTGGTGTAATGGTCGTTGCCAAAAATGACAAAGCTCATTTGGAACTTTCAAATCAAATAAAAAATAGGACTATTTTAAAAAAATATTTAGCGATCGTTGAGGGAGTAATTAAAAGCGATGAAGGAGCTGTAGAGGCTCCAATAGGAAGAGATCATATTGAGAGAAAAAAGATGGCTGTTGTAAAAGATGGACGTTATGCTTTAACATTGTACAGAGTCCTCGAAAGGTACAAAAACAATTCTCTTGTAGAAGCGGTAATAAAAACCGGTCGTACTCATCAGATTAGAGTTCACATGGCATATATTGGACATCCAATTGTAGGTGATGAAGTTTACGGATATAAAAAACAGAGATTTAATCTTTCGGGTCAGGCACTACATTCAAAACTTTTAGGCTTAATGCATCCGTCTAAGAAAATTTATATGGAATTTGAGGCGCCGGTCCCTGACTATTTTGAAAAGTTAATGAAAGTATTAAAAGAAAAGCAGTAGTTCTTTTCTGGCTTGACACGTCAATATATTAAAGTTATAATATCAAATAAATAGTTTGATATGATGATGCGATGAGTAGGAGAGTAGCAAAAGCACATATACAAGGGAGAAGATACCGTGACTGAGAGTATCTTTATATCACTGCTTTTGTGAAAGACGCCTATTAGCATATTGGTCGATATGTAGGCCAAATACGTAGACCTGCGTTAAAGGAAAGAGTTGTAATCAGGGTGGCACCACGGGAAATTCTCTCGTCCCTGCAATTTATTTGCGGGATTGAGAGAATTTTACATTTATATAATACTTAAGTATAAAGAGGAGTTGATTTTATGCTTACAAAAGCACCAAGAGGAACAAAGGATGTACTGCCATCGGAAGTCTATAAATGGCATTATTTAGAAAATATGATTAAAGAAATATGTGCTGATTTTGGATTTAAAGAAATCAGGACACCTGGATTTGAACACACAGAGCTATTTTTAAGAGGTGTTGGTGAATCAACCGATATTGTCAGAAAAGAAATGTATACATTTAATGACAAAGGCGGAAGAAGTATTACTTTAAAACCTGAGGGGACGTCGCCTGCTGTAAGAGCATTTGTTGAACACAATCTGTATGCAGAGTCAATGCCAGTTAAGCTTTACTACATAACACCAGTTTATAGATACGAAAGGCCTCAATCCGGAAGGCTTAGGGAACATCACCAATTTGGAATAGAAATGTTTGGTTCACATGATGCATTGGCTGATGCTGAAGTAATCAGTGTTGCCATGACTTTATTTAAAAGATTAGGACTTAAAAATTTGGAGCTAAATATCAACAGCATTGGATGTCCTAATTGCAGAAAAGAGTATAACGAAGCATTAAAGGAATTTTTAGGAGAAAATATTGAAAATTTATGTGATGATTGCAAGGAAAGATATAAGATAAATCCGATGAGAGTTCTTGATTGCAAAGTTGAGAATTGTAAAAAAATATTGAAGGATGCACCTTTGATGCTTAACTACCTTTGTGATGATTGCAAAGACCATTTCGAAAATCTTAAATCTTATTTAAAAGAGGCGGGATTTAGCTTTGTTGTCAATCCTAAGATAGTCAGAGGACTTGACTACTATACTAAGACAGCTTTTGAAATAATATCGAACGATATCGGTGCACAAGGTACCGTTTGCGGCGGAGGAAGATACGACGGATTGGTAGAAGAATGTGGAGGCCCTTCTATACCTGGTGTAGGGTTTGGATTGGGACTTGAACGTTTGTTACTTACGCTTGAGAACAGCGGTATTGAAATACCCGTTCCAAAACGTCCAGATCTTTTCGTATGCACAGTCGGGGATGAAGCAAAAAAATATGCGTTTTCTATGGCTACAAAACTTAGAAGTTTAGGAATTTCAGTTGAAATAGATAATATGGGAAGAAGCCTAAAAGCGCAGATGAAATACGCTAACAAACTAAATGTAAGGTATACGATAATTTTAGGTGAAGACGAAGTTAAGAACAATAAGGTGAAACTGAAAAACATGGACACTGGAGAAGAAAATACAATTGAGATTGATAAAATTTATGATAAAATATCAGAATAGATGGAGGTATATTGATGGGAGAGCAATTAGCAGGCATGAAAAGAACACATATGTGCGGAGAACTTACGATTAACGATGTTGGGAAAAATGTCGTCGTTATGGGATGGGTTCAGAGAAGAAGAGATCTTGGAGGACTCATATTTTTAGAATTGCGTGATAGGACTGGGCTTATACAGATTGTATTTAGTGAGCAGCTTTCAAAAGAAGCATTTGATAAAGCACAGCATGTGAGAAATGAATATGTTTTGGCTGCATCAGGCAAAGTTGTAAAAAGGTCTGAAGAAAATGTGAATCCAAATCTTGAAACTGGAAACATAGAAATTTACGTAAACGAATTTAAGATTTTAAGCAAAGCTGAAACACCACCATTTATGGTGGAGGATAGAAACAATGTATCCGAGGCGATTAGATTAAAGTACAGATATTTGGATTTAAGAAGACCATCGATGCAGAAAATTTTGCTTACAAGGTATAAGATAACAAGAATTGTGAGAGACTTTTTAGATAAAAACGGCTTTATTGACATAGAGACACCGCTTCTCATAAAAAGCACTCCGGAAGGAGCCAGAGATTATCTCGTTCCAAGTAGAGTGCAGCCTGGTAAATTTTTTGCGTTGCCACAATCGCCGCAGATATTTAAGCAGCTTTTGATGATATCGGGGTTTGATAGGTACTATCAGATTGCAAAATGCTTAAGAGATGAGGATTTAAGGGCAGATAGACAGCCTGAGTTTACTCAAATTGATATGGAGATGTCGTTTGTTGAAGAAGATGATGTTATTGCTCTTAATGAAAAGATGATAGCACGTATATTTAAAGAAATATTGGATATAGATTTGGAAGTGCCATTTAAGAGAATTTCTTGGCAGGAAGCAATGGACAGGTTTGGCTCTGATAAGCCTGATTTAAGATTTGGAATGGAGTTAAAAAATCTTTCATCAATATTTGTGGATTCTGAATTTAAAGTCTTTAAAGATGCAATAGACAATGGTGGTTCTGTAAGGGCAATAAATGTGAAAGGTGCAGCATCTATCCCCAGAAGGCAATTAGATGAGCTTGTGGAATATGTAAAAACATATAAGGCAAAGGGACTTGTGTGGATACAGATGTCAGATGATGGGCCAAAATCTCAAATATCGAAATTTCTAAAAGAAGATGAATTGACACAGGTCTTAAACACGATGGAGGCAGAAAAAGGCGATTTGATATTGATAGTGGCTGACAGAAACAATATGATAGTTTACGATGCTTTAGGCCATTTAAGATTGGAAATGGGGAGAAGATATAATCTCATCGACGAGAACAAATATGAATTTTTGTGGGTTGTAGATTTTCCATTGTTGGAGTACAGTGAAGAAGAAAAAAGATATGTTGCGATGCACCACCCGTTTACTGCTCCAAAAGATGAGGATATAGAAATGCTTGACAAAAATCCTGGACAAGTAAGAGCAAAAGCGTATGACATTGTATTAAATGGCATGGAAATAGGTGGCGGCAGTATTAGAATACACGATACAGAGTTGCAAAAAAAGATGTTTAAAGTGCTGGGATTCACCGATGAGGATGCTGAAGCACGATTTGGGTTTTTGCTGAATGCTTTTAAATATGGAGCACCGCCACATGGTGGTATCGCATATGGGCTTGATAGATTGACAATGATACTTACAGGTACAGATAACATAAGAGATGTTATCGCATTTCCAAAGACTCAGAATGCGTGCGATCTTATGTCGGATGCGCCATCTGAAGTGTCGAAAGAGCAATTGGAGGAATTGCACATAAAGGTTGACCTATAAACGTTTAACCTTGAAAAATCCTTAAAAATGTGCTAATATATTTTTAGAAACCCTATGGTGTGCGTGAAATGCGGTAATGTTTTGAGCCAACACCTATAAAAAGGGAGCCTGGGCTCTGGTAATGGAATATAAGCCATCTTTGAATGGACATATGAAGTTATCAGGAGGGCACCCACCTGCGAGAGCAGGTTCAAAACCACCGACTTAACGGCACTATGGGGATTTTTTATTGGAGGAATCAGCATTGCTACACGCTTTTTCGAGAACAGAATTATTAATAGGAAAAGATAATTTAGATAAATTAAAAAGATCTACTGTCGCTGTTTTTGGAATGGGCGGCGTAGGCTCGTACACAGCAGAAGCTTTAGCAAGAAGCGGCATCGGGAGATTAGTAATAGTAGACGATGACACAGTCTGCTTAACTAACATAAATAGACAAATACATGCAACAAGAAAAACAGTTGGCAAGCCGAAAGTTGAAGTGATGAAAGAAAGACTTTTAGAAATAAATCCTAAACTTGAAGTTACTGCTTATCAAACATTTTATAGCAGCGAAAACAGCAATATGCTATTATCTCCTGATTATGATTATGTCGTTGATGCAATTGACACAGTATCGTCAAAGATAGATCTTGTTGTAAAATGCAATGATATGGGTATTCCAATAATAAGCTGTATGGGTGCAGCTAATAAAATGGATCCTACAAAATTTGAAGTGGCTGATATATACGATACGAGCATATGTCCACTTGCAAAAGTCATGAGGTATGAATTGAGAAAACGCGGTATAAAATCGCTAAAAGTAGTTTATTCTAAAGAAAAGCCTATAAAACCTCTGTTAGATGTGGAAACATGTAAAGAACAGTGTATATGCACAAATAAAGAGAGAACTTGTGTCAAAAGAAGACAGATACCAGGCAGTGTATCTTTTGTGCCGCCTGTAGCTGGTTTTATTTTGGCA
This sequence comes from Thermoanaerobacterium aotearoense, assembly GCF_009905255.1. Classification (NCBI taxonomy): domain Bacteria; kingdom Bacillati; phylum Bacillota; class Clostridia; order Thermoanaerobacterales; family Thermoanaerobacteraceae; genus Thermoanaerobacterium; species Thermoanaerobacterium aotearoense. Next base: position 1,272,478 of record NZ_CP047602.1, read on the forward strand.
GGTGAAGTCATAAAGGATATACTTGGGTACAAGTGAAAAATCTGTTGACAAATTTTCGTAGAAGAATTATACTAAATTTGTACCTAATAGGGGTATAGGAGGTAAATATGAATTCGTATCAAGATGAGAAAGACGATTTGCTAAGAAGGCTAAAAAAAATCGAAGGACAAATAAAGGGAATACAGAAAATGATAGAAAAAGACATATATTGCGTAGATGTCTTGATTCAAGTTGCTGCCGTAAGATCAGCTATAAATAGCGTAGGTAAAATATTGCTTAAAAGTCATACTCTTGGATGTGTGAAAGATGCCATAAACACTGAAAAGCAAGATGATATGATTGACGAGCTTGTTGAGACATTCATGAAATTTATGAAATGACTTAAAGATTTTTAGCTTTTAGTTTTTAGATTTATTCGTTGGATAAAATAAATCTAAAAGAAAAAGCTAATAATTAAAGAAATTTTAATAAAATTAGGAGGTAGAAAAATGGCTGAAGTTACAATAACAAAAGATAATTTTCAGGAAGAAGTTGTTAATTCGAATATACCAGTATTGGTAGACTTCTGGGCTGAGTGGTGTGGTCCATGCAGGATGGTATCACCTATAATAGAAGAGTTAGCTGAAGATTATGAAGGGAAAGTGAAAGTTGGCAAAATCAATGTTGATGAAGAAAACGAGCTTGCAATGCAATTTAGAATAATGAGCATTCCTACGATAGCCCTTTTCAAAGACGGCAAAATGGTGGATAAAATCATAGGCGCAAGGCCAAAATCTGATTTTGAAGATTTTATAAATAGGAACATATAACCATAAAAAAACTGTTATGCTTTTATGCATAACAGTTTTTTTAGTTAAAAACATTTGTATTTAGAGTATAATAGCAATTAAATTGGAAAAACTGTATATATCAAGGCAAAGAAAGGAGGACAAAATGTATCGAATTCCTAATCATATTGGTATTATACCTGATGGAAATAGGCGCTGGGCACAAAATAGAAATATGCCTAAAGAAGCTGGATATTCATACGGTTTAGAACCGGGAATAACATTGTATAAGATGTGCAGAGAGATTGGCGTCAAAGAATTAACTTTCTATGGATTTACGCAAGATAACACAAAGCGACCTTCTGTTCAAACAGAAGCATTTAAAAGAGCGTGCATTGATGCCGTTAAAATGCTTGAAAAAGAAGATGCAGATCTTTTAGTCATAGGAAACTATAATTCTCCTATGTTTCCGCAAGAATTGCTGCCGTATTGTAAACGAAAAAAGATTGGCAGTGGAAAGATGAAAGTCAATTTTCTTGTCAATTATGGATGGCAGTGGGATTTGAACAATGCATTGAAAGCTTTAAGCAGTGGTGAAAAAAGCGATATATTAGATCTAATTTCATCAAAAGAAATATCGCGAATAGATTTAATCATAAGGTGGGGTGGCAGAAGGAGGTTAAGCGGATTTTTGCCTGTCCAGTCGATATATTCCGATTTTTATGTGATTGATGATTATTGGCCGGATTTCAAGCCTCAACATTTTTACGATGCCCTTGAATGGTATTCAAAACAAGATATTACACTTGGTGGATAAATGTCATCATTAAAGGTGGCATTTTTTATTTTTGCTCAAAGTATAATTTTTGTAATACAAATACAATTTTAAGAAAAAAATTACCAACAACTACTTGACAGTAAAAAGAAAAAAAGTTAAAATTTTATCAAATAAGTGTTGAACTGTTATAAAAACAACAATACAATTTACGGTAAGTTAACTTAGAAGTGTACTATAACATTGAAAACTGCATTGAAGAACATTTCCGAATCTTTAAGAACATCAATTGTCATCAGCTTTAAATAAGCAAGATTTCCGAAGATATGGTATAGCTTTATGAAATTGTAATAAAAATAGGGAATTTATAATTAAGCAACTACTTTGAAGAAAATTCAAAGACATTTAAGAAATGTATGTTTTTAAAACTTTCTCTGAAAACTTTAATGAGATTATTGTTGGAATTTTTAAAGTAAAGAAAAAAAGAGGCATTAGTGACACGATGATATCTTCCGGAAAGGCACTAAAAAATAAGGAGGTTAAGTATGCAAGCTGATAATTATGTATTGTTTGTTTCCATTAGTAAATATTTGGATTATTATGTCAACCTTGTTCATCGGTTAGGGCATAAAGTTATTCTTTTAAGCAGAAAAATAGATATGGATGCATTGATAATGGTAGATATTCCTGTAGAAATTGAATTAAATGATAAGGAATTAGTGATGCAAAAAGTCAAAGAACTGCGAAACAAGTTCAATATTTGTGCTGTGTTTACAACAAATGAGTACCGTGTTCCTCTAGCAAAGGAGATTGCTGTGTTGCTTGGTTTGGCACATCCTGCCGATCTTGATGCAGTCTTGAAATGCCGCAATAAGAAACTTACAAGGGAAAAGTTAGCAGATAAAAGAATTTCACCTGTTAGGTATCAAGTCGTGACTTGTAGTTGTAGTGCAAAAAAGTTTGCGTCGGAAATTGGTTATCCCGTCGTTGTAAAGCCTTCTAATGATTCTGGAAGTCGCGACGTATTTTGTTGCCGAAATGAGGCTGAACTAATAGAGGCATTTAATATTATTACCAATACTAAAGTAAATCATGTAAATGAAAAGCTTGATTCAGACATTATAGTAGAAGAGTTTTTAGAAGGTCCAGAATTTAGTGTGGAGGCTGGAACTGATGATGAGAAAACGGTTATATATTCGATTACTGCTAAAATGACAACTCCTCTCCCTTATGCTGTAGAGATTGGTCATCTAAGCCCTGCTAGATTAGAGCCTCTTATAAAGCAACAAATTGAGGATCTGGTTAGGCAGGCCATAGATGCTATAGGTCTTAGAAGATGTGTAACACATACGGAAGTCAAATTTACGCCTAATGGGCCCAGGATTGTTGAAGTCAATGCTCGTCCGGGAGGTGATGAAATACCACGACTTGTACATCTTACTACAGGTTACGATATTCGTCAGATTGCACTTTACTTGGCTTTAGGGTACAGTCTTGAGGAAATGCCTCGTGATTCCATTGTGGCAAGATCGGCAGCAATTCGTTTTTTTACCAGTGAGATGGATGGTGAAGTTATGAAATTTTATCCTGACAATATAAAAGATAATAGCCATGTTTTGGAGTTGGAGTTTTATGTTAGTCCTGGTGACTATGTTACAAAAACAGTCGATAATTTTTCACGTTTAGGCCATATTATTTGTTATGACCCAGATGGGGAGATGGCAGATCAGCTTGTTAATGCATTGGCTGAGCAAGTACAAATTATTATAAATCCAAAAGCAAAAGGAGGATGTATATGTTAAATTTTATCTCTCAACTGGAAAAAAGTTTTGCTGAATTTATTACTGAAGCTTATCAAAACCAAACTCTTTGCAACAAAAGTAAGGCGATAGTGCTTTTGACATTTGCTCTTTCAGAAGAAAATCCAGAACTTGTAAAAGAGGGTCTTATGAAAGCAAAGCAAGAAGGATTGACTAACGAAGAGATTGCACAAATTGAAGCAATGGTAATTGCATTGAAAGGTCGAAAAATTGTACAGCTTTTGACAACAGGAACTTCCACAAATCCAGGAAGTAACGAAAGAACGAACAAAAGTTCATGTTGCTGTCAATAATGGGGAATAGAGCCACCAGAATATTTCTTAATAAAGATGTTGAATAGAATGTTACTTATAAATACACTATTGTGCAGCGTTAAATGAAAAAATAAAATATTGAGTGGTTGGTTATTCTCATAAAAAGCATTTAAATGAAGAATGTATTAAGGGATTTGTTGCTGATTTTTTAAGTTAATGTTTAAGAAGGGGGAGAAAAAATATGAGTGTAGCTACTATTTTTTATGAACTACTCAGAATAGGGAAGTTTATTTGGGATTCTTTTATGCACATCTGGTGGCTACTTTTAATTACCATTCCTTTGGCGGTGTGGGTGAATATCAGTGACACTGGAAAGTATGTAAAAAAACTAACAAATTACAATGTTTTTTTGTCAATATTTTTTGCTACTGTTATTGGAGCATTTAGCCCATTTTGTTCATGTAGTGTTATACCCGTAATTACTTCTTTTTTAATAGCAGGTGTTCCTCTTGCTGCTGTAATGTCTTTTTGGATTGCTTCGCCCTCAATGGATCCAGAAATCTTTTTTCTTAGTGTCGCATCTCTTGGTTGGCCGCTTGCTATTGCAAGATTGGTTGCTACTTTCTTATTAAGTCTTGGTGGAGGATTAATCACACACTTTTTTGTTTCAAAAGGATGGATAGGTAAAGACTATCTAAAGCTCAACAGGGAGCCACAACATACCATCTTTTCTTTGCAAAATCTAAAAGGAAAGATAAAAGCAATTTCGTATAAATTATCCAATGCAAAGAAACAACAAATCTCCAATAGCAAAAATTCTTGCTGTGAAGAAGCTATACCTAACATAGGTGTTGTAAATGAAGGAATGAATCTTCTTGAGATTAATTTTACAGCAAAACCACAGAAAAATTTTTCACAGCAAGAAAAAGCAAAAGCATCATGCTGTTCCAAAATCAATATGTTGCCTTCTATTACAAATTTGACTTCAGTACAAAAGCAAGAAACTAATTGTTGCTCAATCTCAAAAGTACAAGAAGCGGAATCATCTTGTTGCAACGATATTCTTTCAGAAAAGGACAACAAAAAATTTACCTGGAAAGCCTTTTGGAAAGAACTTATGGATGTTCTATGGATGGTTGGGAAATATCTCTTTATTGCTTATTTCTTGGAGGCGGTTATTTCATTTTATATGCCTAAGGAATGGATCCAGAACCTGTTGGGAGTTCGCAATCCTTTTTCTGTACTATATGCTACAATTCTTGGTGTTCCTCTCTATACCACAAATCTTACAGCACTTGGTTTGATTGGAGGACTACTTGCAAAGAATATGAGTCGAGGAGCTGCTCTGGCCTTCTTGATTTCTGGAGCAACTACCACACTTCCTGCAATGTCCGCTGTATATGGAATTGTCTCGAAGCGTGTCTTTTTACTTTACTTGGGTATTATTGCAGTCGGTGCTATCTTTTTTGGTTATACATACCAAATAATAGAGATGATTTTACTAAAGACGTAATCACTGATCCTATTTATTTTTTTGTGTTTTAGCTTTTACTTCGAGGATTTTGAAGAAGATGGATTATTTCTTAGAATGAAAGAATTGTAAGCTGGATTTATGTCAACATAGTAGAAAAAAACTCAATATATATTGACTTGTATTTACACAATATAAAATGGCATAGATTTGTCCATGATGTTCTTATACAAATCATTTTAAAAAATAAACAGAAAGTAAAAAGAAAACCTTCAAGAGATTATATAATTGTTCTTCTCTTGAAGGTTTTTTTAAATAATAAAATCAATGACGAAAGGAACATTTGTTTCTGTTTTTTATTAAAATTTTTCATGTGAGATTATTATTGCAATTTATGCAAGTGAATTTTCTAATCTATAGTTTAAAAAAATTTACCTAAAACTACTTGACACAAACTTTATTTTTGCTCCCTTTTATATATATACATATGTATAGTATAATAATGCTGATGTATGAATAAAGTTTGTAAAAGGTGAAAATCATGGATATGTTTCAATTTGCACAAGACAATTTTAGAAAAAGCAATGCGCCGTTGGCAGATCGCATGAGGCCTACTACTCTTGATGAGTTTGTTGGGCAAAAGCATATATTAGGGCATGATAAGCTTTTATATAGAGCCATAAAAGCTGACAAAGTCAGATCGCTTATATTTTATGGGCCACCTGGTACAGGTAAGACAACGCTTGCAAATATAATAGCTAATACTACAAAATCAAGTTTTGAAAAGCTAAATGCAGTAACATCTGGTGTGGCAGATATAAAAAAGATAGTAAATGAGTCAAAAGATAGATTGTCGATGTATGGCAAAAGGACAATTTTATTCGTAGATGAGATACATCGCTTCAATAAATCGCAGCAGGATGCACTTCTTCCATATGTTGAAGATGGAACGATAATTTTGATCGGTGCTACAACTGAAAATCCATATTTTGAGGTTATTCGTCCTTTAGTATCAAGGTCTATGATATTTGAACTTTATCCACTTAGCGATGATGAGGTAAAGGAAATAGTTTTACGAGCGTTAAATGATGGAAAGCGGGGACTTGGAAATGAAAAAATTAAAATTACGGATGATGCATTAAATCATATAATTACATATTCTGATGGTGATGCAAGAACTGCACTTAATGCAATAGAATTAGCATTTTTAACTACAGAGAGAGATGTAGATGGAGTAATTAACATAGACATAGAAGTAGCTCAAGAATGTATCCAAAGAAAAGTGCTAAAGTATGATAAAAATGGTGACAATCATTACGACACTATTTCTGCTTTTATCAAAAGTATGAGGGGATCTGATCCTGACGCTGCTTTATATTGGCTTGCGAAAATGATTTATGCTGGAGAAGATCCCATGTTTATCGCAAGGAGAATAGTTATTTGTGCAGCAGAGGATGTTGGAAATGCTGATCCAAATGCGCTTAATATAGCAGTATCTGCCATGCAGGCAGTAAATCAAATCGGGATGCCTGAGGGCAGAATAATACTTGCACAAGCTGCAATTTATGTTGCCTGTGCTCCTAAAAGCAATTCATCGGTAGTTGGCATTGATAAAGCACTTGAAGATATCAAAAGTCAAAAAACTGGTGCAGTTCCAAAGCATCTTCAAGACGCTCATTACAAAGGTGCTGAAAAATTAAATCGAGGAATTGGGTATAAATACGCACATGATTTTAAAAATCACTATGTAAAGCAGCAATACCTTCCAGATGAATTGATAGGGAAAAAATATTATTGCCCATCTGCAATGGGGTATGAAAAGAAGATTTCAGATTGGCTTAGATTTATAAATGATGGCGGTGATAATTAAGGATAATTATTTACTATAGGGATACAATAACATTTAGTTTTACATTCATATAAATTATTGACAAAATAAATTTATAATGTTATTTTATTTAGTAGAAATCCGAGCAGAATAGTCGGTATTAAGGAGGGTCTATATGAAATTATCGACAAAAGGAAGATATGGAGTTCAAGCTATGTTTGAGCTTGCATTGTATTACGGTGAGGGACCGATATCCTTAAAGGTTATAGCTGAAAATGAAGGATTATCAGAACATTATTTAGAACAGCTTATTGCAGTCTTGAGGAAAGCTGATTTGGTAAAAAGCATACGTGGAGCACAAGGTGGCTATATGTTGTCTGCTCCTCCAGATAAGATTACAGTAGGAGATGTCATTAGAACTTTGGAAGGGTCACTTGCTCCGTCAGACTGTGTTGTAGAGGATATACCATTTGAGTGCAGTAGATCAGGTGGATGCCCAACAAAAGTAGTATTAGAGAAAATCAGAGATGCTATAAACAAAGTGATTGATTCGATCACATTACAGGATATGGTTGATGATTACAAAAAGATGATTCAGAAAAATTCTTACATGTATTATATATAGGAGGCTTTTATGAATAGGATTTATCTCGACAATGCAGCGACTACTCCAATAAGATCGGAAGTTTTAGATGCAATGATGCCGTATTTAAGCAATCGCTTTGGCAATCCCTCTTCACTTTACTCTTATGGGCAAGAAGCTAAAAAGGCAATTGAAGAAGCCAGAGATAAAGTGGCCAATGCAATTTACGCTAATTCAGATGAAATTTTTTTTACAAGCGGAGGTACAGAGTCAGACAACTGGGCTTTAAAAGGTGCTGCATATGCCTTAAAAGGCAAAGGCAACCACATAATAACATCCAGTGTGGAGCACCACGCAATACTGCATACATGCCAATACCTTGAGAGCCAAGGATTTGAAATAACTTATTTGCCTGTAGATGAGTATGGATTAGTAGATCCAAATGAACTGAAAAAAGCTATAAAAGACAGTACAATACTTGTATCGATAATGTACGCGAACAATGAGATAGGTACTATAGAGCCAATCCAAGAGCTTGCAAATGTATCTCATGAGAAAGGTGTATTGTTTCATACAGATGCAGTACAAGCAGTTGGAAATGTGCCTATCGACGTAAAAAAATTAGATGTGGATATGTTGTCAATGTCAGCTCATAAAATATATGGGCCTAAAGGAGTTGGAGCACTTTACATTAGAAAGGGCTTAAGAATTGATACACTTTTACAAGGTGGCGCACAGGAGAGAAACAGGAGAGCAGGGACAGAAAATGTAGCTGGAATTGTGGGATTTGGAACGGCGATAGAACTTATCACTAAAAACATCGATGAACATATAAAGAAATTGACAGTGCTTAGAGATAAGCTTATTGATGGGATACTAAAAATACCGTATACCCGTCTAAATGGACATCCAGTAAAGAGACTTCCTGGAAATGTCAATGTTTCTTTTGAATTTGTTGATGGCGAATCGCTTATACTAAGCCTTGATATGGAGGGAATTTGTGTATCCAGCGGTTCTGCATGTACCGCAGGAAGCATTGACCCATCTCACGTACTATTAGCGATTGGGCTGCCAGAAGAAATAGCCCATGGTTCATTGAGACTTACCATAGGAGAAGAAAATACAGAAGAAGAAATCGATACGGTAATAAATAAACTGCCTAAAATAGTAGATAGATTGAGGCAGATGTCGCCACTTTTTGAAAGGATTAAAGAGGAGAAAAAACTTGTATAATTACCTGTGATGGATTCATTGCTGAACCATCACAATATTTTTTCTCCCATTTTTATTCATAATCTCATTTTGCTTTGCTTTGTAAGAAATGTCTTTTGTCATGTTATATAAATCATCATAGAGCAATGATAAATCGCGATAATAGTATTGTGCTGAAAAATACTTCTCACATTTTTTAAATAAACCATAAGCCCCATTAAAGTCATTATGCAAATATTTTATATGGCCCATCATAAATTCATAATTGTGTTTACTCATTTCAGAGAGTTGATTGACTTCTATATTGCTTGAAATCTCCATTACTTTTTCGTAATTGCCTATATTAAAATATAATATCATTTCTTGAATGAAAAAGCTTAAGTATAGCTTATTATATTTTTTATATTCATCTTTACATCTATTGACTACTTCAAAAGCTTTATCAAAATTACCGCTATATCGTAGAGAATTTATATAGTTTAGATGACATCTTCCGACATCATATTCATCATCAAAAAATTTAAACAACAATATCGCCTTTTCTATGTATTTAATGGACTTATCGTAATCACCCACATTATAGCAAGCTATGTTTAAAGACATATAAATATGTGGCATAGCTCTTACATATATAAAATTGTCATGCGTATTAATAAAACTTTCCAGCAAATTTATAACCTTTTGAAATTGATTAGTATTAAGGTATAGATAAGCAAGATTATTATGTATAATAAAGCAGATAGAATGGTTCAAAGAATCAAATTCGCATAAATATTTTTTAGCCAGTTCTAAATAGCATATTCCTTTTTCATAATTATGATTTTTAAGCATTATTTTAAATAGTATATTTAAAGCCTGACAAAAATTGTCTATATTTAACTTTTGAATATCTTCCTTTGATTTAAGAAATAAATTAACATATCTTTTTAAATATTTTAAAGCGTCATTATATAACCCTATATTAAAAAAAGATGCGCCAGCATAATAATATTTGTTAAAATCTTGTATTTTTAAAAATTCATCATGATTGTACTCGATTAATTTTACTATTTCATAATAATTCTGACTATTAAATAAATCGCCGATGATAGAAGATGAGTTATCAGCATATTCTATCAATTTGTCGTATTTGACGTCGCTAATAAAATAACTTAAAGGTACTTCAAGCCTTTCAGATATGTGAATAAGTTGTTCTAAAGAAGGTAAAGCTTTATTATTCTCAATCCTGCTTAAAACAATCCTATTCATAAAATTATCGCACAATTGGCTTTGAGAAATTTTCTTTTGAAGCCTTAAAGTCTTTATTTTACTTCCTATGTAAAGATCCAACAATAACACCGCCTTGTAACTATTAGTTACAATTTTGTATTTTTTAATTGATGGCATATAAAAGTATAAGAAAAAGCGCAAATTAGAGAAGTATATTACATTGGTGAAATATTACAATTATTTTTAAATATTATACTACTTTTACAAAAAAATATAAAGATACTATAATAAAATCCAGAAATTTATTATATTGAATAATAGCTTTTGAAAATAAAATTGAACAATAAGGTGAGGTATATGATAAAAAAATTAGGAATTTTAATTTTAATATTTATTATTTTTGTCATGGCTTTATATTTTTATCAATTTATGATGATGTATTTGTTTGAAGGTATATATCATTTTTTTAATATAAGAAATAATGATCCATTAGTTATGACAAGTAGTAATTTAGTTTACAATTTTATTACGGAAATTTTGTTGTTAGTTTTAGCTATATTTATACTAAAAAAATTTAATTATACAAAATATATTAAGACGTCTTTTAAATCTATAATCAAAGCATTACTATTCATGACATTGTCGCTGATTTTTACCAAGTATATACTGGATATATTTAAAATATATAATATTTTTTTGTTGACCGATTTTAAGAATATTATTGCAAGCTGGAACAAGGTAGATTATATTGTTGCAATATCACAAATGATTTTATTTATTTTAGTTGCTTTATCAGAAGAATATTTATATAGAATTACTCTTTATTTTAAAATATCTGAAATATTAAATTTAAAAAGCAACATCTTAAAAATAGTATTTAGCGTGATATTAACAAATATTTTATTCTCAATTGCCCATTATCCTATACGTCATTATAATATTTCTAAACTTTTTGAAATATTTATAACAGGTATCTATTTCAGTTATCTTTTTTTACGAAGTGGAAATATATACTTAGCTTGCATGATGCACTTTTATTTTGACTTTCCGATTTTAACAACAATTGACATCGGGTATTACCGTTATGAGGAAATTATTCTTTTAATGATTTCAATTATGTTAATAGAAAGTTATTATATGGTTAAACGCTATTATCTAAGACTATATAGCAAATACGAACAAAGTTAGACTATATTATTTTATAAAGATATGGAGGATTTGATATGATAAATGTAAAGAAATTAATAATGATAATTTTAATTGTATTTGCTATTGTAGTAGCATTATATCCAATCTTAGCTGGAATAGAAATTTTTATATTAAAAAGCAATATTCCAGATGTAAAAATAATAGTAAACTATATTATACAAATTGTGTTATTAATTATTGCAATTTATTTGTTGAAAAAATTTAATTATATGAATTATGTAAAATTATCTTTAAAAACAATTCTTGAATTGATGGTCTATATATTGTTACTATTGTTATTAACAATAATATTAGTGAATATATTTCATTTAAAATATTATTTAATATGGAATACAAGTGAAAGCTATGTAACATTAATTTTTCAAAATTTTTATTTTCTTTTTGTAGGATTGGGCGAAGAATTTTTATTTAGAGTAATTTTATATTATAAAATTTTAGATACAATTATACTAAAAAATAAAAGACTTAGAATGATAATTGCTGTTGTTATTACAAGTTTTTTATTTACCATGGCGCATATACCGATATTAAGTGTTAGAAATATACAAATATTTAGTACTTTAAATATATTTATGTGGGGTATATTTGCTAGTTATCTTTATTTGAGAACAAAAAATATATATGTTGCAGCAATTGCACATTTTTTTGCAGATGCTGGAATTATAATAGATTATACTGAAATATATTACGGTATTTTAAGTACGTTTATTAATATAATTACATCTGTTATAATAATTGAAATATACAATATTTGCAAGTATTTTTACAATAAAAAAATCTACGGAATAGAAAATTTCAATTCAAAATAATTGCTTTTTGAGTTTTAAAAGTTTATTTGTCATATTGTAAGAAAGGAAGACACGTTATTATGAAGAAAGGTGATTTTAAGTACATATTTAAAATCATAAAGCCATTTATAGCTAAAGAGATTATTGGTTTTTCAGTGATCATAATATCGACTGTTTTATCTTTGGCTAAACCCTTTGTAATAAAATTAATCATTGATAATTCTATAGCACAAAAGAATGTGCAGAATTTGATTGTATTTGGACTTTTAAGATTCGTCAATTGATATAAATACTTACGGGAGGTAAATAGATGAATCTCTCTCTCTTTAGAAAAAAGAATTTTTTATTTCTTATTACTGGGAAATTTGTATCTCTTATTGGAAGTGAAATGCAAAATTTTGCATTATCGTTGTACGTTTTAAAAATTACGGGCTCTGCAACAAAATTTGCATCAGTATTGGCTATTACTTTAGTACCTCAAATAGTATTTGGCAATATTGCAGGTGTCATTGCCGACTGGTTTGATAAAAAGAAATTACTTATGATGTTAGATTTACTAAGCGCAGCAATTGTTGCAATTTATGCTATCATTTATAAAATAAATGGCGTTTTAACATTAACTCAAATTTATATTTTATCAGTTTTACTTTCTACTATCTCCTCAATGTTTAATCCTACAATAACAGCAGTTATGCCTTTCATTGCAGAAGATTATGAATTAGCGGATGTTAATGGTATTAATACGATGTTTATGAATATAGCAAATTTGATTTCACCTGTTATAGCTGGTATTTTATTAGAAGTTTTTAATATATTCATAATATTGACAATTAATGCTATAAGTTTTCTTCTTTCATTTATGTGTGAGTCTATGTTAGAAATACAGAAAACAAATGATGATCCAGGAAAAATAAACCTAATTTCGTTTTTAAATGACTTCTTAACGGGTATTGATTTTATTAAAAGTAAAAGGCTAATTTTGAATATATTAATTATAGGTATAATTATTAACTTCACATCAAATCCTATATTATCTGTAGGGTTGACATATATATCGAAACAAATATTAAAAATTACAGATTATCAATATGGAATTTTGCAATCTACATTTGCTATTTCTATGATCGCATCACCATTCATATCTAGTATAATTACAAAAAAATATAAATTAGGTAAAATATTATTCTTAGATATATTTTCGGTTTCTATATTATATTTTTTATTGTCATTTACAATTTCTCCTATCTATTTGCAGGGCTTTTCTTACATTCTTAAACCATACATAAGCTTAATGATAATAATATTTTTTGTCGGATTAATTACATCCATCGGGAATATAGCTTTGACTACTATGTTGCAAATAGTAATACCTTTAAAGTTAATGGGAAGAATAATAGCAACGATAAGTACTTGCTTAATGATAGTGACTCCATTAGGGCAAATGATATTTGGAATTTTACTTGACAAAATTCCCGGTTGGATAAATATCATTATATGTGCTTCTATAAATTTTGTTGTAATATTGTTTTTTAAAAATTATTTATTATATGGTGATCAGGAACACTTTGTAACTACAAATGATGGAATAGGGTAATAAATTTTGTGACAGTATCACTATAACTCTTTTGAGTGGTATTATTATAGTGTGATAACAACATATTAATACCATAGAAGTGAGCATTTGTCTCTATTTTTTATTAAATTTTTTTATATAAGTTTATTATGGGAGTTTATGTCAGTGAATCGGAATATAATAAAATTTAAGGAGTTAATATGATATGATTAAAAAATTTTATATTATTTCAATGTATTTTTATTTGTTAATCAGCGCTTTAATAATCAAAAGGATAGATTTAGTGCTTTCACAGTCATTCAACATACGTACGGCATTTTTGAGCATGTCATTAATTTATTTTGTTTTTGGGATCTTGATAGGCTTTTCAAAGCTGTTATATAAACCTATTAATGACAGTAAATTAAAATTTGATATATGGAACTTCATTCCTCTTATGTTGCCGTCTGCTATGATTTATATTTTATCGTTTAATGGAATTTTAAATAGGAATATAATATCATCGAATGTAATAGCACTTTTGACAATATTATCCGGATATTCTATATCGTCATCTTTGTATTGGAAATAATAAAATGACAGGTTTACTAATTTAAAAAAGTGGAATACTAAAATCATCGATATGTTGAATTAAAGTTTTTGTACTTGCAGGTTTACGCTTGATTGAAATTTAAGATAGGAGGATTATCATGGAGGACAAAGGCAAATATTTAAAGGGTTTCTTGACTGGCGCAGCGGCAGCGGCATTTATTTTACCGAGAATTAATTCAAAAAAAATGAGGCAATTAATTCAGATGGGTTTAACCAAAATTGCGCGTAGGGCAAATAAAATGTAAAAGGGCTTTTAGCCCTTTTATTTAAAGGTGTTTTATATGAGAATATGCAAAGGATATATTAAATACATTATATGGATAATTATATCGATCATTGCTTTGTATTTTTTTTATAGAAATGCTAATAAAATAAAAGAAATTTTGTTACCTTTGTTGGTTTCTGTTATACTTGCATATCTCATAAATCCGATTGTGACATACCTTGAAAGGAAAGGTATAAAAAGAGTGCAATCTATAATAATTGTTTATTTTTTGCTGATGATTGTATTATCACTTTTTGCTATTTTTATATTTCCAGTAATTGCGAATGAAATATCGAATCTTTTTAAAATGATACCAGATTATGTTAGTTTGCTGACTTACAAAATCAATAATATAAAAAATGATTATTTATCATATTTGCCAAGAGAATTCAATAATATATTTGCAAAACGAGCGAATATGTTTAATAGACAAATGGAATTAATAATCGACAGAGCAATGCAAGGCATTATCTCGATGACAAATCATCTTGTAAATTTGATATTGTCACCTATTATTACTTTTTACTTACTAAAAGACAAAGAAGCTTTAAAGAATGGCATCAACCAATTTATACCGCAAAAAATGAGAGGAAGTTTTTTGAAAATCTTAAAAGACATTGACTATGTCTTAAGTAATTACATTAGAAGTCAAATATATATTTCGTTAATAGTGACAATTTTGACGTCAATAGGACTAATGATATTAAGAGTAAAATATTCATTGCTGATAGGAATATTAGCCGGTATATTAAATATAATACCATATTTTGGGCCTATACTGGGTTCGATTCCAGCAGTTGTTATGGGACTTATGGATTCTTTTTATAAAGGCATATGGTCATTTGCTATATTTTTTTTAGTACAACAAATCGAAAGTGCCATAATAGCTCCCAAAATAATGAGCGACAATGTAGATTTGCACCCTATAACAGTCATAATTGCTCTTTTGGTGGGAGAGCAGTTTTTCGGAGTATTAGGTATGCTTTTGTCAGTTCCTGTCGTAGCGGTAGCAAAAGTGATATTTAAAGATATTTTTATGGAGGTATAATTGCAATTGTTGACTTTAATTAGGCTTTCTTGTAAAATATACATAAAAAGAGAAGGTTTCTGCCGTCCCTTGTAGGGCGTTTTTTTGTAAACATAAGGAGGATATTTATGGAAAAACTCGGAATGAATGAGATAAGGGAGAAATATCTTAGTTTTTTTGAAAGCAAAGGACATTTAAGATTGCCAAGTTTTTCGCTTGTACCTAAAAACGACAAAAGTTTACTGCTTATCAATGCTGGAATGGCTCCTTTGAAACCGTATTTTACCGGTAAGGAAATTCCGCCAAGCAAAAGAGTTACTACATGCCAGAAATGCATTAGGACTCCTGATATAGATAGAGTTGGAAAGACAGCAAGGCATGGGACTTTTTTTGAAATGCTGGGCAATTTTTCTTTTGGCGATTATTTTAAGAAAGAAGCAATTCCATGGGCATGGGAGTTTGTGACAAAAGTTTTAGAGTTGCCTGAAGACAGATTATGGGTGACTATTTATGAAAACGATGATGAGGCATATGAAATATGGAATAAAGTCGTTGGACTTCCACCAGAGAAGATTGTTAGAATGGGTAAGGAAGATAATTTTTGGGAGATTGGTACAGGACCATGTGGGCCGTGCTCAGAAATATATTTTGACAGGGGAGAGGACAAAGGCTGTGGAAAGCCTACTTGCGGTGTTGGATGTGATTGCGACAGATTTATTGAGTTTTGGAATCTCGTATTTACGCAATTTGACAAAGATGCAGAAGGGAACTACAATCCACTGCCTAAGCCAAATATAGATACAGGTATGGGGCTTGAAAGAATAGCGACCATAATGCAAGAGGTTGACAGCATATTTGACGTGGATGTGATTCGCGGCATTACTGATTATGTTGGCGAGATGGCTGGTGTAAAATATGGCGATGATAAGAAAAATGATGTGTCATTAAGAGTTATAACAGACCATATAAGAGGAGTTACCTTTATGATCTCTGATGGGATATTGCCGTCAAATGAAGGTAGGGGTTATGTTCTAAGGAGGTTATTAAGGAGGGCAGCAAGATATGGCAAGTTATTAGGACTTGATAGGCCATTTCTATATAATGTAGTGGATGTTGTTGTCGAACACTATAAAGGTGCGTACCCTGAAATACAAGAAAGAAAAGATTACATAAAAAATGTAAAAAAAAAAGAAGAGGAGCGGTTTAAAGAAACGATTGACCAAGGATTAGATATACTTGATGAATATATCAATGATTTGAAAGCTTCTGGAGGAAATGTACTGGATGGTATCAAAGCATTTAAATTATATGATACATACGGTTTTCCTATTGAGCTTACTAAAGAGATACTGAATGAATCTGGTATGTCAATAGACGAAAATGGATACCAACAAGAATTAGAAAAGCAAAGACTAAGGGCCAGAAACAGCAGGAAAGAGGACAATGCCCTTTGGGAAAAAGATATTTATTCAACTATGAAAGACATTGAAACAAAATTTATAGGCTATGATGTATTTAAATCGGATGCAAAAGTTTTGGCTATTATAAAGGACAATGAGATAGTGGATTCTGCTGAAGCTGGAGAAGAAGTAAATATCATTTTAGATACGACGCCGTTTTATGCAGAAAGCGGTGGTCAAGTTGGAGACAGCGGTGTAATAAAAAACGAAGATGTCTATATTAACATAAAAGATTGCAAAAAAGCCGGTGGAAATAAATTTATCCATATTGGTACTGTCGAAAGAGGCATTTTAAATGTAGGAGACACAGTAGAGGCTATCATAGATGAGAAAAGCAGAATGAGCACAGCCAGAAATCACACTGCAACACACCTGCTGCACAGTGCATTGAGAAAGTTTATAGGTGATCATGTACATCAGGCAGGATCTTTGGTTACTCCAGAGAGGCTTAGATTTGACTTCACCCATTATCAAGGTCTTACCTCTGAGGAAATAAAGACGATAGAAGATGAGGTAAATAAAAAGATTTACGAAAGCATTGATGTATCTGTAGACATTATGTCACAGGATGAAGCTATTAAGAAAGGTGCGATGGCACTCTTTCAAGAAAAGTATGGTGATATGGTAAGGGTCGTAAATATTTCTGACGATAGTAAGGAGCTTTGTGGAGGAACCCATGTCACTAATACTATTCAAATTGGAGCTTTTAAAATCATTGCAGAAAGTGGTGTTGCTGCAGGTGTCAGGAGAATTGAAGCTGTGACAGGATTAGGTGCTTTGGAGTTTTTGAATAAAAAAGGAGAATTAATTTCTAATATAGAACAGATACTAAAGGTCAATGAAAAAGACATTGTGAATAGGATTGCTGATTTAAGTCAAACTATAAAAGATTTAGAAAAGCAATTAGAACAGCTAAAATCAAAAGTAGTTATATCAATGTCGGATAAGTTAATTAATTCTGCAGAGGATATAAGTGGAGTAAAGTTTGTCAGTGCTGTATTAAATGATTTGGATGTAGATGAGCTTAAGATGATGGGAGATATACTAAAGGATAAATTAAAAAGCGCTGTTATAATATTTGCTACAACAAAAGATCAAAAAATTAATTTTGTAGGAATGGCGACAAAAGATGTTGTTGAACGTGGAATTAACGTTGGCAATATCATAAAGGAAATATGCCGAGTTGCAGATGGCAAAGGCGGTGGACGGGCTGATATGGCTCAAGGTGTTGGCAATAATTTGGAAAAGATAAATATAGCTATAGAAACTTCAAGATCTTTGACAGTTGAAAGGCTTCAATAAAAATTTAACTTGACTACCATTCATAGTTTAATATATTATAGTCGTATAATATATTAAATGAAAATCCCATAGAGGTGATAAAGATGACCGACCGCAATGACGAAACCGTAAGATTTCATTTTGAAAATGAAGACAGTAAAGCGAAAGACATACTGAATTCTGTCTATGATGCTTTGTTGGAAAAGGGGTATAATCCTATAAATCAGATAGTCGGTTATATTCTGTCAGGTGATCCTACATATATAACAAGCCATAAAAATGCTCGAAATCTTATAAGAAAGATTGAGAGAGATGAATTAGTGGAGGAATTAGTAAAAAATTATTTAGAGAAATAAAAATTTAGCCTCACACATCATATACGTGTGAGGCATATTGTATGCGTGAATGGAGAGAGTAGAATTGCGCACAATAGGGTTAGACGTTGGTGATAAAACAATAGGAATTGCAGTAAGCGATCCATCAGGGCTTATAGCACAGGGGATTAAAACCATAAGAAGAGAAAGCTTAGATAATGATATAGTTGAGATAAAGAAGATTATAGATGCATTTAAAGTAGAGGAAATTGTCATTGGTTTTCCTAAAAATATGAATGGTACAATAGGAACTCAAGGGCAGAAAGTCATTGATTTTGTGGAGCATTTAAAAAAAGAGATTGATTTACCCATTATGTTGTGGGATGAAAGATTGACGACAGTCGAGGTTAATAGGATGCTTGTGGAAAGTGCTGACATGAGAAGGGACAAGAGAAAGAAAGTCATAGATAAATTGGCAGCGACGATAATTTTACAAGGATATCTTGATTATAAAAGAAAATCAATTTAACTTGACAGGAAATTTTTTGTATAATACAATGGGATTATCGGTATAAGAAATGAGGTGATTTTGTTGGATAATGAATTTAATAATGACATTATTGAGCTTATCGACGAAGATGGCAATGAAGTAGATTTTGAACTCATTTCATCTTTTGAACTTGATGACACAAGATATGCCGTTGTTGCTCCGATAGATAGTGACAGCGATGATGCGTATATTTTGAGAGTTGAGCAGGATGAAAATGGTGAAGACATATTTGTCGGAATAGATGACGAAGATGAGTTTAATGATGTAGTAGAAGCTTACAATGAATTATTGGAAGAATATGAATGTGATGATGACTGTGATTGCCATCACCATCATGACGACGAATAGATATACCTGGAAGGTATATCTATTTTTTTAAGCTAAGCCATATCTTATAACAAATATTACCTGGGAAATAACACCATTCAAATCTTTCTATTTTTATTGTCGTTTTCAAAAAATACGTTATTTATCTTAAAAGATCTATGCTTTATGTGCAAATAAAGGATTTATAAAAATATTTTTAATTTCAATTGAAAATACATCTTTTTTTGTGTTAATATAAGGTTATATTAATGATAAAGCTAATTTTATTTTTGCAAAAATAGTTGACAATTGAGAATATAATGCATAAACTTTTATAAACAGGTAAAATGTAAGGTGGTGAAAAAGTGAACGAAATAGATGATATAAAGGAGAATTTGAAACAAAAAGGATTTAAGTTGACCACACAGAGAAGGGCGATACTTGACGTTATAATAGAAAATCGTGAAAAGCATTTGTCTTCAGAGGAAATATACGACCTTGTAAAGGAAAAGTATCCAGAGATAGGCCTTGCTACTGTCTACAGAACGTTACAGCTTTTTGATGAAATGGGCATAATATACAAATTAAATTTTGATGATGGACGCAGCAGATATGAACTTTATCACAATGAAGATCATCAGCATCACCATTTGATTTGTTTAAAATGTGGCAGTGTGATTGAAATGGAGGGAGATTTGCTGGAGAATTTAGAAGAAGCGATAGAAAATACAAAGAATTTTCAAATAATCGATCATAATGTAAAATTTTTTGGATATTGTAGCAAGTGCAAACAAAATAAAAATTAGGCCTGTCAGATTGACGGGCTTAATTTTTTATATCTACTTGAAGATGAGCACTAAATAAAGTATAATACAATTAATTAGTGTGTTGTACGGGTAATGTTTTATTGTTGTTGGTTAAAATATTATTAGCGATATTAACGAAGAAGGGAGATATGTATTTGACAAATAAGACAAAATTAAAAATCATACCTTTGGGCGGGTTAAATGAAATCGGGAAAAATATGACCGTAATTGAGTACGGAAATGACATTATTGTCATTGACTGCGGTCTTGCTTTTCCTGATGACGAGATGTTGGGTATAGATCTTGTCATCCCAGACATTTCGTATTTATTGAAGAACAAAGAAAAAGTCAGGGCTATCGTTTTGACGCACGGGCATGAAGACCACATTGGAGCTTTGCCTTATGTTCTAAGGCAATTAAATGTGCCTGTGTATGGGACACGTTTGACGCTTGGCTTAGTTGAGTACAAATTAAAAGAAAATGGGCTTTTAAGAGATAGCAAATTGGTAACGGTGAAACCTCGAGAGACAGTGACGTTTGGGCAACTTAAAGTAGAATTTATAAGAACATCTCACAGCATTGCTGATTCGGCAGCGTTGGCTATTCATACACCTGTTGGAGTCGTATTTCACTCTGGCGATTTTAAGATAGACTTTACACCAATTGGTGGAGAAGTGGCTGATTTTCATAGATTTGCCGAATTAGGAGAACAAGGCGTTCTCGTCATGATGTGTGATAGTACAAATATCGAAAGACCAGGTTATACGATGTCTGAGAAAACTGTTGGAGACACATTTGACAATATATTCAGAAAAGCTGAACAGAGGATAATCGTAGCTACATTTGCATCAAACATTCATCGCGTTCAGCAGATAATCGATTCTGCTTACAAGTATGGAAGAAAAGTTTCGATTTCAGGGCGAAGTATGATAAATGTCATAAATGTTGCCAATGAATTAGGGTATTTAAGCATACCAGAAGGTACACTTGTAGATATCGATGAAGCTAATAAACTTCCGTATAATGAAGTAGTCATTATTACTACTGGCAGTCAAGGAGAGCCTATGTCAGCATTGACAAGAATGGCATCTTCAGAACACAAAAAAGTTGAGATAGTGCCAGGTGATACAGTTGTGATATCTGCTTCTGCTATACCTGGCAACGAAAAATTAATATCAAGGGTGATAAATCAACTGTTCAAAAAGGGTGCAGAAGTAATTTACGATGCACTGGCTGATGTACATGTATCCGGACATGCATGCCAAGAAGAAATCAAGCTGCTCCACACACTAATAAAACCGCAATTTTTTATTCCCGTACATGGAGAATACAGGCATTTGAAACAACATGCCAAACTGGCAGAAGATCTTGGTATGGATCCTAAAAACATATTCATTGCTGATAATGGTACAGTGATTGAATTTACGAAAAATTCGGGTCGGATTGCCGGTACAGTAACTGCAGGCAAAGTATTGGTTGACGGATTAGGAGTTGGCGATGTAGGAAATATAGTCTTGAGAGATAGGAAACATCTTTCTCAGGATGGTTTGTTGGTGGTTGTTGTCACCATATCTAAAGAAAAAGGTTCTGTAATCGCTGGACCTGATATAATATCGAGAGGCTTTGTATATGTGAGAGAATCAGAAGATTTGATGGAGGAAGCTAAAAATCTCGTTAAAGAAACTCTTTCACAATGTGAGAAGGATGATATAACAGAATGGTCGTCTATAAAGACTATGATTAAGGAATGTTTAAGCAGCTTTTTATATGAAAAAACAAAGAGAAATCCAATGATATTACCTATAATAATGGAAATATAGGAGGATTAATGTATGAACGTATATGATAAAGCGTATGAATTAAAAAGAGCAATAGAAGAGCTGCCTGAATATAAAGCATTTAAAGATGCATTCAAAAAAATTGAGTCTAATGAACAAAATAAAAAAATGTTAGAAGATTTTAGGAAAAAACAATTAGAAATTCAGACGAAAGAACTGACGGGAAAAGAAATAACAAAAGAAGATGAAGAAATGCTGAAAAAGCTTTATGATATACTAAGCTTAAATCCTGAATTAAATGCTTATCTTTCTGCAGAATACAGTTTTTCCAGGATAATGGATGACATTACAAAGATTATAATGGATGTTGTTAATTTAAAATAACAAATAAAAACAAGTAGGCTAAAAACCTTACTTGTTTTTATTTGTATATAATTATATAATCTTTGTATAAAGTGTCGATTTTTGATTTGAGGAGAGCTCATGATGATAAATGTAAAGGGGAAAGTAAAAAAAAGATCGCTTGTTACGATTGTCATTGTAGTTTTTTTTATCATATCAGCGGCTATATATTATGAGAGTTTGTTTAAGCCTGTTGATAATAACCCGACTGAAAAAGAAGTTGTCATACCGCAAGGTGCGTCTACTTTAGAAATAGCTAAGATATTGCGAAATAAAGACTTAATAAAAAGCGAGTGGTTTTTTATTTTTCGTTCAAAATTTTACGATGATGGCGTCCAAATGAAAGCAGGAAAGTATCTTTTAAGTTCAAATATGACTACGGATGAGATAATTGAGAAGCTAAAAGAAGGAAAGGTTGTATTAGATACTGTCAAATTTACTATACCTGAAGGATTTACTGTAAGTGAGATTGCAGACCGTTTGCAGCAGATGGGGATAGTCAAGAAAAGCGATTTTATGAATGAAGCTCAAAATGGTGTGTTTAATTATGAATTTTTAAAAGATATTCCTAAAGATAGACCTGATCGCTTAGAGGGATATCTTTTCCCTGACACATATATAATAAAAAGAGGAACCAGCGCTCATGATATTATAAATCTTATGCTGGTAAGGTTTGACGAAATATATAAATCTTATATAAAAGGGAAAGAGACAAATGTTGGCATGACTACCGACAAAATTGTGATAGTAGCCTCAATGATTGAAAAAGAAGCTAAAATAGACAAAGACAGACCACTTATTGCTGGTGTAATATACAACAGATTAAATAAAAACATGAAATTGCAGATTGATGCTACCGTTGAATATGCCATAGGAGAGCACAAAGACAAATTGTCTCTTGATGATTTGAAAGTTAATTCACCATATAATACCTATTTGCATTACGGATTGCCGATAGGGCCGATCAGCAATCCGGGTTTAAAATCCATAGAAGCAGCTATAAATCCTGCGAAACATGATTATTACTACTATGTGGCTCAAAGTGATGGCTCTCATATTTTTAGCAAGACGTATTTAGATCAGTTAAATGCAGAAAAAAAGGTCAATTAAAATAAGAGGTGCCGTTTATGATAGATAGCGACATAAAATTTATAAGGCAATTGTTTGATGTAAGTCAAGGGCTGCTTAGAGAAATCGAGAGTTATGCAAGTGATAATTTTATTCCAATCGTAAAACCTGAAGTTGCGAAATTTTTGGAGACAATTATAAAAGTCAAGCAGCCAGAAAATATTTTAGAAATAGGCACAGCCATTGGATATTCTTCTATCGTGATGCTATTAGCTTATGAAAAATGTAAAATCCTTACTATTGAAAAAGACATGGATATGGCTGAGATGGCAAAAAATAATTTTATTAAAGCTTCTCTTTTAGATAGGGTCGAACTTATAAAAGGCGATGCTTTGGACGTTTTGCCTTGCCTTAATAAAAAGTACGACTTAATATTTATTGATGCAGCGAAAGGCCATTATAAGGAATTTTTTGACGAATCTTTAAGATTATTAAATGATAGAGGCATTTTGATTTGCGATAATATTTTGTATAAAGGTTATGTTGCTGCTGAAAAGCATGTAAAACATAAGCCAAGAACAATAGTTTACAGGATGAGAGATTTTATCTTGTATGTTTTAAACAAGACAGAGATATCTACGACAATTATACCCATAGGTGATGGACTGTCTATAAGCGTAAAGGAGTGAAAAGATGGTTGAATTATTGTCGCCAGCCGGTGATATAGAAAGAGTGAAAGTTGCGATAAATTATGGAGCCGATGCTGTTTATTTCGGCGGAAACAATTATGGACTTAGAGCTACAGTCGGCTTTAGCATGGATGAGATAAAATATGCAGTTGAGTACGTTAAAAATCATGACAAAAAAGCTTATTTAACTGTAAACATATTTCCTCACAATGATGACCTTATTGGATTGCCAGAATATATACACGAAGTTAGTAAAACGGGAATAGACGCAGTGATAATTTCTGATCCTGGTGTGTTTTCAATAGTTAAGGAAGTTGCGCCAAAGCTTGAAATTCATATAAGCACACAGGCTAATAACGTTAATTACAGAAGCGCAATTTTTTGGCATGACTTAGGTGCGAAGCGCATTGTTTTGGCTAGAGAATTGTCACTGCAAGAAATAGAGCAGATTAGACAAAAGACTCCAGATGATTTGGAATTGGAAGTGTTCGTCCACGGTGCAATGTGCATTTCATATTCTGGCAGATGTCTTCTTAGCAATTACTTAACGGGAAGAGATGCAAATAAAGGTGAATGTACACATCCATGCAGATGGAAATATTATCTTGTTGAAGAGAAAAGACCTGGACAGTACATGAGGATAGAAGAAGATGACAGAGGAACGTATATAATGAATTCAAAAGATCTGTGCATGATAAAGTATATTCCGGATGTCATTAAAGCAGGTGTTACCAGCCTAAAGATAGAAGGCAGAAACAAAAGCTCGTATTATGTTGCTGTTGTGACAAAAGCTTATAGAAAAGCAATTGATGATTATCTGGAATTTGGCGATAAATATGTTTTTGATGAAAGTCTTTTGGAAGAATTAGGCAAAGTAAGCAATAGAGATTTTACGACTGGTTTTTATTTCGGAAAGCCTGGCTCTGAATCACACAATTATGATTTTTCATCATACATCAGAAATTACAATATTGTTGGAATGGTGATGGATTACGATGATAAAAGCGGAATGGCTGTAATTGAGCAAAGAAACAGATTTTTTTCAGGTGATGTAGTAGAGATCGTAGGTCCTAAAGATATGTTTACGGAAACTATTGATAAAATGTATGATATAGAAGGCAATGAAATCGAAGTTGCGCCACATCCACAGATGATTGTGAAGATTCCATTAAAGAGGAAGGTAGAAAAATATTACATTCTTAGGAAAAAAGTATAGTTTTGTGAATGTTAAACTCCTTTGTGGGAAATAATAAACCCAGAAAGGAGTTTTTTATGAATAAGAAAAACCTTAGGTTTATTGTTTTAAATACTACAACGACACTTCTTATCTTATCTTTATTGATAAGGCTTTTTTATATACAATACGTAAAAGGCGAAACATACGCTAAAATTGCTGTAGACCAAAAAATTCAAAGTTTAAATTTAGACAAAAAACGTGGTGAAATCTACGATAGAAATTTAATACCTTTTACAGACAGAACTTCAATAAAATACGTGTATGCAATTCCCGGCTTGATCATCAATAAAAAAGCAGCATCACAAATCATAAATAAACTGACAGGCATTTCAGAAAGTGAGATATATAAAAATCTAAATACTGGGAAAGATATTCTTAGTTATAAAGTAAAATATACATACGACGAAAAGTTGCCTGTCGGAATCTTTATACTCAATATTCCTCAAAGATATGACTCTAATTCATTGGCGAGACACATAATAGGATACAGTGGCAGCACTAATTATGGATTGGAAGATACATTCAACAAAGTTTTAAGCACTAACGGATATGATTTCATAGCTGTATTTAAAGACAACAATAATGACTATTTAAAAGGATTGGGTGTAAAAATAAGAAGCACTGATAAAAATGTATATTCGATTCAAACTACACTCGATTATCATATTCAGAAAGCGGTAGAAAATATTTTGGATAAAAACAATATTAACGGTGCTGCAGTTGTTTTAAGTGTAAAAAATGGAGATATTTTGGCAATGGCTTCAAGGCCCAACTACGACCAAAATAAAGTTAGCGATTATCTAAACAGCAAAAACGAAGAACTGCTAAACAAAGCAGTGATGAATTATCCGCCGGGATCCATTTTTAAAATAATAGTGGCATCTGCTGCATTAGAAAATAAAAAGGTTAATATATACGATAACTTTATTGACGAACCGTACATAAACATCGATGGAGTGATTTACCATAATTTTATGGATGAGTCAAATGGATTGATTAATATGATTAAAGCATTTGAAGTCTCATCGAATACGACATTTATAAAGATTGGGCAAAAGACAGGTGGCGGCGATATAATAGAAATGGCAAAAAAATTTGGAATAACAAAGGACGATAATCTGCCGATAGAGGAACAAATTGGCACATTGCCATCATTGGAAAATACATTAGGTGCTGGGATAGGTAATCTTTCGATTGGGCAGGGAGATGTCACAATGACTCCGTTGCAAGCTGCCGATGTTGCAGCGACCATTGCCAATAATGGTATAAGAAATGTTCCTAATCTTTTAAAAGCTATTGTAGACGAGAATGGCAATATTGTGGAAAATTTACACAAAGTAAATTCATACAGAGTTGTAAGTGAAAGTACAGCAGAAAGTGTAAAAGAAATGATGAGAGATGTTGTAGTAAATGGAACCGGAAAAAACGCAGAAACTGAGTATAAGTCGGCGGGAAAAACTGGTTCGGCTGAAGTAAACAGAGAAAAAAATATATATCATGCATGGTTTACTGGCTTTGTTCCTTATGATGAGCCTGTTTATGCAATATCAGTTTTTGTTAAAAATGGTGATATTGGTGGGATTAAAGCAGCTCCAATATTTAAACAAATAGCTGAAGAAATAATGAAATACTATAAATGAGACTTGCACCAAAGATTTTAAGTTGCATATATTTAATATGTGACTTAAAATCTTTAAAGGTATCATCAAATCCAGTATTTTAAGGCATTTTACAGGTATCGATATTTTATCGATACCCTTTTTGATTGCGAATTGATTGCGAGTTGGAGAAAAATATAACTTAATTATGTACGATTTTGCAGGATTTCAAATTCAATCTTGCAAAAAATATATAAATCCATGTAAATACAAATAAATGCTTGACAAAAAAACTCAAATGAGGTAAAATTAAAAGGTAAAGTGAAGCAAGGGCAAAGTAGGGTTATGTTTAGTAAAGTGAATATTGTAGAGCCAGAGACCAGAGCCGGTCATCCTAATGGATGATTTAGTGAGCCAGAGTCCTGAGCCGATGTTTTTATGCAGAAAAAGCATAAAGCGTCGGCTCTTTTTTATTTGCCCCTCAAAAACATATAAAAGGTATTTAGGCGAGGTTCAATATTTATCATTGTTATAGGAGGTGATTTGAAGTGGAAAAACGGTTACTACGATTGCCAGAGGTAGCAAGAATACTTGACCTAAAGGAGGATCGAGTTTATGCATTGGCAAGGCAAGGTATTATTCCAGTAGTTCGTATAGGACGCCAATTGCGGATTGACCCCACTAAACTTCAGCAGTGGATTGACAACGGTGGGCAAGGTTTTGCAGGCGGATGGAAAAAGGAGGCTTAAAAAATGAAAGCATTACGACCACTTAAGGCGATTAGGCAAAAGTGCTTACAATGCAGTAATGACCAGCCTGCGGAGGTGAGGAAATGTCCGATAACGACATGTCCTCTTTACCCCTACAGGTCTGGCCATAAGCCTTCCAAAAAAGGGAAGGAAAAAGAAGAAAAGGAGTGTTACCATCAATGACTTCTAACTTTATTGTAGCTGATAAATTTCAAGAAGTCAAAACATCGGTTACACTCCTAGAGGCGATTGAACGCTATGGGCTTAATCCTATAAAGAAAGGCTCACGTTATTGGGCATTATGTCCGTTCCATGCCGACAAAAATCCTTCTATGGCAATTTATGATGAAGCCTATCATTGCTATGGATGCCAAGCACATGGCGATGTAATAGACTTCACAGCAAGGTATTTTAATATCACACCATTAGAAGCAACCAAAAAGCTAGCGAGTGATTTTGGCATACGCCTAGAAGGGAGTAAACCCAGCAAAGAGGCACAGCGAAAGATTAGGCAAAAGCAGGAGTTAGACAAGCTTTATAAAGAGTACAACAAAAAATTCAACGAAGTTTATGATTATCTTTGTCGGCTTAATCAATTATATCAAAAGATTAAGCAAGCTATAGAAACACCTGAAGATATGGATATTCCCGAATTTGTAGAAGCATGCCATATGCAGGACATAGTCCAATATTGGCTCAATGTCTTGTTAGATGGCAACATAAAAGAAAAAATTCAAGTGTTGAAGGAGGTACAGGAATGGAAACAAAGGAGGAAGTAATTAGAGCGATCCGAGAGTTACATGCCGAAGATATTTTTTCGGATAAGGTTACCAGCATACCAACAGAAAACAAGCAAAATTCCCTATTAAATGAAGCCGTACCTTATCCACAAGATTTTGCTCCTGAAGCATACAGCGGAATAGCTGGGAAATTTGTCAAGGAAATACAAGACTATACGGAAGCCGATCCAGCGGCAATATTAATGAGTTTTTTGACCGCATGCAGTTGCTACGTAGGCAAAGGGGCTTATTTACAAATTGGAACCGAAAAATTTACGCCGAATATTTTTTGCCTCCTAATTGGCGACAGTGCAAAATCAAGGAAGGGAACAAGCTGGACACCTATTAGGGAAATATTTTTGAGGCTAGACCCTGTCTTTGAACGAGAACACATCAAAGGTGGTTTCGGAAGCGGAGAAGGCATTATTGCTAAAATAAAAGACGATGACGATGGTGATGAAGAAAACAGACCAGACCAAAGACTGCTAATATACGAGCCCGAATTTTCTTCAATCCTCAAGGTAGCTTCACGAGAAGGGAATTTATTAAGCGATATTATCCGCAAAGCGTGGGATAATCTTCCGCTTGAAAATAACACAAAGCTTGAAGGCACATCTATAAGGGCAAGCAATCCACACGTAGCGATATTGGCACATATCACAATGGCAGAATTGCTCAAACTGACAAAAGAAGTTGATATAAGCAATGGATTTTTGAACAGGTTTCTAACCATGTGCGTCAGGCGAAGCAAATTATTGCCACTAG
The DNA here is from genome assembly GCF_009905255.1 of Thermoanaerobacterium aotearoense. Taxonomy (NCBI): domain Bacteria; kingdom Bacillati; phylum Bacillota; class Clostridia; order Thermoanaerobacterales; family Thermoanaerobacteraceae; genus Thermoanaerobacterium; species Thermoanaerobacterium aotearoense. The sequence goes on from NZ_CP047602.1 coordinate 1,301,632, forward strand.
CCGACCCAGTGCCAAATTGCATTTATAACGAGGCTGTGCAAGCCCTAAAAGGAGTAAAGGATTGGTTAGAAAGATTAGACGATAGAAGGCTTCAATTCGACCCTATTACGTCAGAGCTGTGGCAGGAAATTTATTCAACGCTGGCAAATGTCGATTACGGTGAGAGAGTAAACGCCCTGACAGCAAGGGGAGAACCATATATTTTAAGGCTTGGGTTGCTGTACGCAATATTGAACAAAAGTAAAATTATTATGCCAAGTCACCTATTAGCGGCACAGGCTATTTGGGATCGGAACGTGCAGTCCATAAGATTTTTGTTTGGCGAAGATACCAAAGAAAAAAAGATAATGGATGCAATCATTGAGGGATTGAGGAAATACGGGAGCATGTCACAGACTGACATATATCGGAAAATATTTGGTTGCAACGTAAGTGCCGATAAAATTAAACATGCACTTCAACGATTATCAGCTAAAGGGCTGATTTCTGAAAATACAAATCATGATGGTCGGAGCAAGAAGACCATCATTTGGAAATTGAAATAGCTTATCCTTACGTAATAAACGTATTTACGTATTAAATGTTTACTTTGGCTTGAAATCAAGGTTAATTAATACGTAATCGCCTACGTATTAATTACGTATTATATATCAATTGATAGGTGAATTAATAAATACGTAATTAATACGTAATTAATACGTTCCCGCAAACCCGCATGAATACTGCAAATACGTAAATACGTAAAATACGTAAGGATATAAAAAGAAGGTGGTAAAAGATGGAACAGCATGAGAGTTATTGGAATTATGATAATTTGCTAGATAAAATAAAACGGAAGTACAGAGAGCTAAACCAATGGAGCGAGGAAAAGGCGTTTAAATATATTCAAGATAAATTACACGAGATAGAAGAAAAGCATAAAGGTGGCGATACCTTTGGCATTGAGTGGGTTGAAAAACATCACCAACCCCTAAATAGGAAGCATAATGAAGCCATTGAAAAAATCAATCGTTCCTTTAAAGTTAAAGACATGACACTTCTTTGTAATAGTATGGCAGAATTTGAAGGCGTGATAAGCGAGATTGTAGAAGCCTGTAAAAAGGCGAAGCAGTTGGCGGAGAAGTATGAAGTAGATATAAATTCTATCTATTGGGACGAAGCACAGCAAGCCTATGTAATAAAATACAATCAGAAGTAAGGGGGAAACACAATGAACGCAAGTTTTGCAATATATAAAAAAGCTTATGTTAATACCTTAAAGGCATATCAAATAGGTCAAGACACATTGCCTATTATAAAAAAGGCTATATTTTACGGTGTTAAGATGATTAATACAATGAAAGATGAGATCATAGGCGAGGATTTAATATGTAATTTTAAACTGATAAATTCAATAATTGATATGATGTCAACAATAACGCCAAAGGAGTTTATCAATATATTCCCGATAAAAAAGGACTATAAAGGCTATAAATTCGATACAAAAGATTACTTTTATACAATAGATTATTTAAAAACACTTGACCTTGATACATCTATAGGGGATAAGATATTGGACTTCTTATGGGAATATGTGAATGACGATATTCACGAATTTGTTGTGAAAATGTTATTAACTATGAGCCATTTAAGGCAGATGGAAGGACAGCCTTCAATTGCGGAAGAATTCGCTAACATGATGGGCATTAAGACCTATAAAGTTTATACAGACAATAAAGGCAAGAAGTTTTTATATGATAGTGAAACAGGAAAAACAATGCCGATTAAAGATAAAAAATCGTTTAAGATCATTAAAAGCAATAGTGTGAAAGTGGGGTGAGAGTATGGTGGATCATCAAAGATTAGAAAAGCTACTGAAAGAGATTGAAAAACTATCAGATGACGACCTTGATGCCTTGCTAAAAGTGATTGATGAAAGACGATGGGAAATGTTTTTCGGAAGAAATAACAATAAATAAATTGGCGAAATATTCTTAAAAATGTCAAGAAATGTCATAAAAATAGAGGTCTTAAAAATCATGAAACACAGTTGTATCAGGCATTTGAAGAATTTTGCTATTCAAAAGTTTAACATGTAAGTGCCATAAGTATAAAAGCGGTCAATTTGTCCGAATTTTTTAAGAAAGTTTACAAAAGTTTACAAAATCGGGGGCTTTTAAATCGATGAAAACCACATATATCAAGCCTTCAAGGAGAATGGAAGCAATAAGAGTGTAACATTTGAAAGCGTAAAAATTTTTTTAATCTGACTTTTCTGACGCTATAAAAAAAGCTGCTAGTATTTTTATACTAGCACCTAAAAAGAGGCGGTTTTAAATGGGCTATAAAGGGCGGTTGATAATTAGGGCGATATTAAAATATGCCAAAAGATTTTATCGATGCTTTTATGCCCTTTTAATGGGGCTAATTCACTTTTGGTTTAATCCGTGGAGGTGCTAAAATAACTTTAGTACGAGGTGAGGCTATGTGGATAAAAATCCACGCAGTTTTGGATCGAGCAATTTTCCGAACCAATGAAGGGGGGCATTTTATGGAGCATGCCTTAATAAAAAGTGCGCCAATGGATCGGTTTTTAAAGAATAGAATATATTACAAGTCAAAAATTTAACAAAATATTATTATCCTAGTAGGCATGGATGAATAATCAAAAAACCTGTAAAGCCTTGATATACCAGCCTTACAGGGGAATAAAGATCTAATTATACGAAATGAAGATTTAGTATAATACATTATAATAAATTATAATAAATTATAATACAACATAATAAAACTATATATTTTTATTCTCATTTAGTATTCGATTTATTTCAGTTTCAGATATGCGCCAAGTATCGCCAAGTTTAACAGCTTTTATTTTTCCTTGATTAATCCATTTATATATCGTCATAATGTTAAGTTTTAATTTTTCAGCTACTTCTTTGACTGTAAAATATTCATCCAAAGTAATCACCTCATTTAATATGATAGCATAGGTTATAATTCATAGCAATAAAAATTAATAAAATTGAATAAAGCATATTGACATATAGATATAAAAGATTATAATAAATTTTAATAAAACTTAATAAAACTTAATTAGTTATATTAAGTTAAGGAGATGGTTGTGAATGACCAAAATTGACCAGCAAATAGAAGCCCTAAAATGGCAATTAGCTCATGATACAAACGACAAAGACAGAGCAATACATTGGCAAGCGTTGAAGATATTACGAGATATAAAAAATGGCAAATGCACATATCAAATATTATACACGTTAGCTAAAAGGGGGTTTTGTAATGGTGAGACAAAGAGGATCGGTTAAAGAAATTGTAAAAGGGAAAAAATACAAAATAAGCTTTTATATTGGAACTGATGCTAATGGGAAGCGAAAATATCATGTTGAAACTATTGAAGCCAAAAACAAGGCAGAAGCACAAAAATATTTAGCTAAAAAGTTAGTAGAATTTGATACAGGAGCATTACCTACAGGCGAGGCAAACACGACATTAAAAGATTATTTGAATGAATGGCTAAAAGTAAAAAAATCCTCAGTAGGACTTAAAACATACGCCACTTATGAATATTATTTAAAAGAATATATTATTCCCAGCCTAGGAGATTATAAAATTAAAAAGTTAGTGCCATTAATAATCCAAAGTGCATATAATGATTTAGAAGCTGCTGGTTTAAAAGGCAGTACAATACGATATATTCATAATCTACTTAATCAAGCTTTAGAACAGGCTGTAACATGGCAAATGATTAATAGAAATCCATGTAAAAATTTAGTATTGCCAAAAGCAGTTGAAAGAGAAATGAAAGTATTAACGCCAGAGCAAGCCAGAAAGTTTTTGGAAGCTTGTATTTATGATAGATTTGGCGTATTGTTTGAACTACTTCTAACATCAGGAATGAGACCAAGTGAAGTATTAGGGCTTAAATGGGAAGATGTTGATTGGAAAAATAACCGAATTACAATTAAAAGAACATTATCCCGAGTAGGGAAGACATGGCTTTTTAAAGAAACCAAAACAAAGAATAGCCGAAGGACAATTATTTTACCATGCGAAGTTATGGAAGATTTGAAAGAACACAGAAAAAAACAAGCACAAGAAAAGCTAGAAGCTGAGGAATATAATGATTATGGGCTTGTCTTTGCGTGCAGTAATGGCAATCCATTAGGCATAACAAATATTAAGCAACATTTTAAAGCATTACTTAAAGATACAGGATTACCAGATTTACGGCTGTACGATTTACGGCATAGCTGTGCAACACTACTGCTAGCGGCAGGCGAAAATCCAAAAGTAACAAGTGAACGATTAGGGCATAGTAACGTTGCAATAACATTAAATATTTATAGCCATGTTTTGCCTAGCATGCAGGAAGAAGCCGCAATGAAACTTGAAAATTTGCTATTTTAATTTTGATTGCGAGTTGATTGCGAACTGAAAAAAACTTAATAAATTTAATGGCATATAATAAAAGTTATGAGGTGGCTGAAAGCCTTATAAAATCAAGTCTTATAGTACTTTAGATAATTTTAACAATTCTCATTAAAAGTAGGCAAATCTATCTATTTAATATGTGACTTAAAATGTGGAGGTGGCGCTTATGTGGGCAGCGCTTATAGCGCTTGTTACATCAATCGTGAAAGACATAATAAATTTCGGCTATTTAACAAATGCTAATTCATTTCCCCAACCTCTCACAGCAGAAGAAGAAAAAAAGTATTTTGAAGCCTTTAAAAACGGTGATGAAGAAGCGAAAAATATTTTGATAGAAAGAAATTTAAGGCTTGTAGCTCATGTTGTAAAGAAGTACAGCAATACGGGCAAAGATGTAGATGATTTAATATCCATAGGTACAATAGGTCTTATTAAGGCGATTTTAACCTACGATTCCTCAAAAGGAACTCATTTAGCCACATATGCTGCTCGATGCATTGAAAACGAAATATTGATGTCATTGCGAGCAGAAAAGAAGATAAAATCTGAAATATCTCTACATGATCCTATAGGAGTTGATAAAGAAGGCAATGAGATCTCGCTAATAGATATTTTAGGGACTGAGACAGATGAGGTAAGTGATCAAGTAGAATTAAGAATGCAAGTAAAAAAACTGTACCACAAGTTAAATAGTGTCCTTAAAAACAGGGAAAAATTAATAATTGAATTAAGATATGGCCTCTTAAATGGCGGTGCAAAAACTCAACGAGAAATAGCAAAAATGTTAGGAATTTCAAGATCTTATGTGTCGAGGATAGAAAAAAAGGCATTAAACAAATTATTTAAGGAAATGACGATGTAAATGTGAACTAAAGGTTTTAACCCAAATGCTGTCTGTATTGACAGTTTATTTTTTTGTAAAGTATAATTAAAGTAAGTTTGGGGTGAATTTGTTGTATAAAAAATTGATACCAGATATGTATGCTAATTCAATATACGATATAGACTTTGAAAAGTTAAAAGAAAGAGGAATAACATCATTGATTTTTGATATTGACAATACGCTTGTACCACAAAAGGTTTTAAATCCTGATCGAAAGGTGATTAACTTCTTTAAATTTTTGAAGTCAAAAGGTTTTAAAGTTTGCCTCATATCAAACAATACGACAAAGAGAGTCAATAATTTTACTAAAGGTACAGGTGTAAAAGGAATATCATGGGCTATAAAGCCGAGAAAGTCCGCTTTTTATAAGGCGTTGGAAATGCTTGATTCTACGCCTGATGAAACTGCTGTTGTTGGCGACCAAATTTTCACCGATATACTTGGTGGACATAGAGTTGGACTTTTTACAATACTTGTAAGGCCTTTGTCGAACGAAGAGTTTGGATGGACTAAAATCATGAGAAAATTAGAAAAAAAGGTTCTGAAAAAGGTGTGAAGAGATGGATATCAATTCTAAGACAGGTATTTTTGGTATAATAGGACATCCTATAGGGCACAGCCTATCGCCTTTGATACATAATAATGCTTTTGAAAATCTCGACTTTAATTCGGTTTACGTTTCTTTTGATGTAAAGCAAGAGGATTTAAAAGATGCAATTATGGGTGTAAAAGCATTGGGAATAAAAGGCCTTAACGTTACTGTTCCTCATAAAGAAAGTGTGATAAAGTATCTTGATCGTATTTCAGATGAAGCAAAACTTATTGGAGCAGTGAATACAATAAGAAATAACGCTGGTTTATTAGAAGGGTATAATACTGATGTGACAGGTTTTATGGAATCACTAAAAGAACACAATGTAGATGTTGAAGGTAAGAATGCGGTTATTTTAGGTGCTGGTGGTGCTGCCAAAGCTGTGGCCACAGGATTAGCGCTTTTAGGAGCTAAGTCCATATATGTATGCAATAGATCGATAGACAAAGCAAATGAACTTAGCATTCACATAGAAAATAATTTTAACATTAAAAGCCGTGGGATTGCGTATAATGATTTAAATATGTTAGATGAGATTGATATGCTGATAAATGCAACCAGCGTTGGTATGCATCCGAATGTAGATGTGTCTCCAATCGAAGAAGATGTAGTTGCAAAAGCAAAATTTGTCTATGATATTATCTACAATCCTGAAAAGACGCTATTTCTAAGTTATGCGGAGAAATACCAGATAAGATACATTAATGGGCTTGATATGCTTGTCAATCAAGCGAATGATTCATTTAAAATTTGGACTGGAGTAAATTTCGATAAAAAAATTATTTTAAATTTTCTTAAAAAGAAGGATTTTGTTAAATAATGTAGAATATAATTTATGTGTGATTTTTATTTTCATAAATTTGGATTTGATTGAGATAGATGATGTGAGTCTATATTTGGGCGCTTTATGACTCATTGATATAGTGGCGCAACCGGCATCATTGTCGGGTTTATTTATTTTGGAGGGGCCTTGATGATAAAAAAGAAATTGGGAGATCTTCTTGTAGAAGTTGGTCTTTTAGATGAGAGTCAGCTCAATAATGCAATTAAGATACAAAAAAAGACTGGTGAAAAGTTAGGTAAAATTCTTGTAAAAGAAGGATATCTGACAGAGGAGCAAATTATCGAGGCTTTGGAGTTTCAATTGGGCATACCGCATATAGACATGAAAAAGGTATTTATAGATGCTAATGTGGCAAAGCTTATACCTGAATCAATGGCTAAAAGGCATGTTGCCATACCTATAAAAAAAGAAAACAACAGCATATTTGTTGCAATGGCAGATCCGCTAAATATCTTTGCTATTGATGATATTAAACTTGTCACAAAACTTGATGTGAAGCCATTGATTGCTTCCGAAGATGGTATACTGAAGGCCATTGACAGAGTTTTTGGAAAAGAAGAAGCTGAAAGGGCTGTCCAAGACTTTAAAAAAGAGCTAAGCCATGATAGCGCTGAAGACGACGGCAATTTATTAAGGGATATTTCAGAAGATGAGATTAACAATGCTCCTGCAGTAAGATTAGTAAATTCCATTATCGAGCAAGCGGTGAAAAACCGAGCATCTGATGTACATATAGAGCCTACTGAAAATGACTTAAGAATAAGGTTTAGAATCGATGGTGAATTGCATGAGGCAATGAGGGTATTTAAAAGCACCCAAGGGCCAGTTATCACCAGAATAAAAATCATGGCCAATATGAATATTGCTGAAAGAAGGATACCTCAAGACGGTAAGATTGAAATGAATGCAGGCGGCAAAAATATCGATATAAGAGTTTCCTCTTTGCCTACAATCTATGGCGAAAAGCTTGTGCTCAGGATATTGGATAAAAGTGGTTATATAATCACAAAAGATAAATTGGGGTTAGGCAATGATGACTTGAAACTATTTGATAATTTGCTTAAACATCCAAATGGCATAATCCTTCTTACTGGGCCTACAGGAAGTGGGAAAACCACGACTCTTTATGCTATGTTAAACGAGCTTAATAAGCCTGATAAAAATATAATAACTGTGGAAGACCCTGTCGAATACACTCTTGAGGGATTAAATCAAGTTCAAGTCAATGAAAAAGCTGGCCTTACATTTGCTTCTGCTTTAAGATCTATACTAAGGCAGGACCCGGACATAATAATGATTGGCGAAATAAGGGATAGAGAGACCGCTGAAATAGCTATAAGGTCTTCCATAACGGGTCATCTTGTATTATCAACATTGCACACGAATGATTCTGCAGGCGCGATAACGAGGCTCATTGATATGGGGATTGAGCCATATCTTGTTTCTTCATCTGTTGTAGGTGTCATAGCTCAAAGGTTGGCGAGAAAAATATGCGATAACTGTAAAATAGAGTATGATGCCAGCAAGAGAGAAAAGATAATTTTAGGAATTGATGCCGATGAATCTCTTAAATTATATAGATCAAAAGGATGTGCTGTTTGCAATAAAACTGGTTATCGCGGCAGAGTTCCTATATATGAGATAATGATGATGACTCCTAAGATAAAAGAGCTTACAAATGAGAAAGCTCCGGCAGATGTGATTTTGAATGAGGCTGTATCAAATGGTATGAGTACGCTTAAAGAAAGTGCTAAAAAGCTTGTCTTATCAGGTGTAACTACTGTAGATGAGATGTTACGTCTTACATACGATGATGCTTATTAACATTAAATAATTTGCTAAAGGTGATACGATGAAAACAAGTGAACTTCTGGCTATGGTTGTAGAAAAAGGCGCATCTGATTTGCATATAACAGTTGGCGTTCCTCCAGTTCTCAGGATTAATGGTCAACTTATAAAACTGAATTTACCTCAATTAACACCTCAAGATACGGAAGAAATTACAAAAGATTTGCTTTCAAGCGATGAATTAAAAAAGCTTGAAGATATGGGTGACATTGATTTGTCGTATTCAGTAAAAGGGCTTGGAAGGTTTAGAATAAATGCGTATAAGCAGAGAGGAACATATAGCCTTGCCATAAGATCTGTCGCTTTGAGAATTCCCACAATTGATGAATTAGGACTTCCAGAAGTGATTAAAGAACTTGCGCTTAAAACCCGTGGTCTCATAATTGTTACAGGGCCTACAGGCAGCGGAAAATCTACGACATTAGCATCTATGATCGACTTAATAAACGAAGAACGCAATTGTCATATATTGACACTTGAAGACCCTATTGAATATTTGCATAAGCATAAAAAGAGCATAGTAAATCAAAGAGAAATTGGACATGACGCTGCGTCATACGCCAGTGCATTAAGGGCAGCATTAAGAGAAGACCCTGATGTGATACTTGTGGGGGAGATGAGAGATCTTGAGACGATACAGATAGCTATAACAGCAGCTGAGACAGGGCATCTCGTGTTATCCACTTTACATACTATAGGTTCAGCAAAGACTATTGATAGGATTATAGATGTTTTTCCACCGCATCAACAGCAACAGATAAAAGTACAGCTTTCAAATGTGTTAGAAGGGATTGTGTCTCAACAATTGCTGCCTAAAATAGACAATTCAGGGCGAGTCGTCGCTGTAGAAGTCATGATAGCCACACCTGCAATAAGAAACCTAATAAGAGAAGGTAAGTCATTTCAAATTCAATCGATGGTGCAAACCGGAAATAAATTTGGAATGGTGACAATGGACATGTGGATATCACAGTTATTAAAGAGGAATTTGATTTCTATGGATGATGCGCTTACGTATTGCGTTGACAGAGAAAACTTTTCTCGATTAGTAGTATAAGATAATGGCTTGAAAGGGTGGCTTAGATGCCAACTTATACATACAAAGTAAAGGATATGGATGGAAATCTTATAACAGGCACTATGGAACTTGATACATTGTCTTCGTGTGTAGATAGCTTAAAGCAGAAAAATTATTACATATTAGATGTTAAGGAAAAAGTGGAGAAGAAGGATATTTTTGAAAGTATCAATTCTTCTCGTAAAGTGAAGGTAAAAGATATAGCTGTGTTTTGCAGGCAGTTTTCGGTTCTCATAAATGCAGGTATTCCTATTGTTGCATCACTTGCAACTTTGTCTGAGCAACTTGAAAATAAACGGCTTAAGAAGGCCTTGAATGAAGTATATGAGGATGTGCAGAAAGGAAAAACTCTTTCCGAATCAATGAGAAAGCATCCAGATGCATTTCCGATGCTTCTATTTAACATGATAGAAGCGGGAGAAGTAAGCGGTACCTTAGACAAAGTATTAAATGAAATGGCTGAACATTTTGAGAAAGAAAATAATTTAAACCAAAAAATAAAATCAGCTTTAGCATATCCTGCAATTGTATCCATTGTTGCAGTATTGGTAGTCATATTTCTTGTCACAAACGTCCTTCCTACATTTGTAGGCATGTTTAAAAATGCGGGAGCTCAATTGCCGATGCCTACATTGATACTTTTAGGTTTAAGTGATTCTATAGCGCATTATTGGTACATATATTTGGGGAATTTCGTATTTTTGATCTTTTTGCTTTTAAGAACTATAAAGACAGATAGAGGAAAAGAGTTGTTTGATTTTTTGATGCTAAAGATGCCAATATTTGGTCCACTGAATGTGAAGATCATCACATCAAGGTTTACGCGGACGCTGTCAACCCTTATAGGTTCAGGGATTCCACTAATGGAATCATTGTTAGTTGTAGAAAAGGTGGTAGGTAATACTGTTGTGGCAAATGGCTTAAAAAAAGCGGAAGAAGAAATAAAAAGGGGAAATGGGCTTGCATTGCCTTTGAAGAAAATCGATATATTTCCACCAATGGTTATTCAAATGATAAAAGTGGGAGAGGATTCGGGATCATTGGACAGCATATTAAAGAAAACAGCGGATTTTTACGACAGCGAAGTCGATACAGCCGTATCGCAGATGACTACATTGATTGAACCGCTAATAATAGTTTTCTTGGCATCAATAGTCGGCTTTATAGTAGTGTCTATAGTGATGCCTATGTTCCAGATGTACAACTTTATAGGGCAATGAGATATTATGGGAAGGGGGTGAAAAAATGGCATGGTTCGTGAAGGCATTAAATAAAGATGAAAAAGGTTTTACATTGATTGAATTGATTGTAGTAATAGCAATACTTGGAATACTCGCAGCAATCGCAGTACCAAGATATACAGGTACTCTAAATCAGGCGAAAGTTAATGCTGATAAAGCAACGGCACAAACCATTGCAGAAGCGGCAGCCAGATACATAACAGATACTGGAGATACGAACGTGACTTTTACCAAATTAGTTCAGAATAAGTATTTAGATGCACAACCTACACCACAATCTGATAAAACAAATGGTTTTGTAATTAATGTAGATACAACCAATAATGTTGTAAATGTGTCTATTGGGCCCAATGGAAGCACTTTAGCTTCAGTTAAATATGAAATAATTCAGTAATTTTCGGGCACCATTGGTGCCCGCACATACCTATATTAAGGAGGCAGAAATGTTTATTCTATACGTACTTGTTTTTATATTTGGCACAATAATTGGTAGTTTTCTAAATGCAGTCATATACAGGGTCCCCAGGAATGAGTCAATCGTATATCCTCCATCACATTGTGCAAATTGTCAACATGAGTTAAAGCCTTATGATTTGATTCCTATAGTAAGTTATATTGTCTTAAGAGGCAAATGCAGGTATTGTGGAAATAGAATTTCCATAAGATATCCTATTGTTGAGCTTTTAACAGGACTTATATATCTTATTTTATTTGTATATTTTGGAATATCCATAAAGTCGCTGTCATATGCATTTTTGGCGTCATTATTGATTGTCATATCGTTTATAGATATGGAACATAAGATAATACCAAACAAAATAATATTGATAGGATTGATAGTTGGAGCATCATTTAGGTTGATTACGATTAATTACGGCGTATGGGACTATATTGTAGGCTTTTTAGTTGGCGGTGGAGTGCTTCTTTTAATATCTTTATTGTCAGGAGGTGGTATGGGTGGCGGAGATATAAAGCTTATGGCTATGATCGGACTTTTTGTAGGATGGAAACTCACTGTATCAACGCTTTTTCTGGCAGTTGTATTAGGTGCTATTGGTGGTGTCGCCTTGATTTTGTTTAAAATTAAGACGAGAAAAGATTACATACCTTTTGGGCCCTATATAAGCATTGGTTGTGTGATTTCTATTTTATATGGATATGATTTGTTGAACCTGTATATAAAACTTATAAGAGGTTGAAACAATGCGTTGTGTAAAAACAGATGAAAATGGATTGACTTTGATAGAGTTGATAACGGTAGTGTCGATATTTTCTATTATCGTATTGATGGCAGTTCCAAAGACAGACTTTTTCAATGCAAAAACTTCGGAAATGCGTTTAAGAATGGTGGCATATGAGCTTATAAGCGATATAAGGTATGTCCAGTATAAAAATATCTATGAAAATGAAAGCTTGTATTTAATGCTACAATCGGACCACAAAGAATACAGCATATATAAGCCTGGTACAATGGTTAAAAGAATAAAGACAAAAAAATTACCTGATGGTATCAATATATATTGGAATATTCCAGAAAATATTTTAAAAATATCATTTTCAAATCAAGGTGCTCCAATACCTGGTGGCTGTACTATAAGCTTATTAAATTCAAACAAGAGGTTAGACATAACCGTTTTGCCTGCTACAGGAAGAGTAATGATAAAAGGGAATTATTGAGGTGAAGCAAGTTGAAATATTTAAAAAATGCATTGGGCATGACACTTATTGAAGTTCTTGTAGCAATAGCGCTATTTTCGATTGCGGCTATACCTCTTTTAGGCGTTTTTCATGAATCAGTAATTACAAATGCAGATTCCAAAATCAGAACAAAAGAAGCTACTATTGCACAAAGTATTGCGGAGGACATAAAGGCGGGAAATATAAAGAATAACGACGATTTACAAAAAAAAGTATTTCCAGAAATTCAAGAGGGATATTATTTATCTGTGCCTGAAAATCCTCAATCTATCGGAAATGGACTTATGAAATATAAGTTTCAAGTCAATTATCGGTACAAGACCAATTTAGTATATACGCTTTACGTAGTTGCACCAGCAACAAATGTTACTGCATACACACCACCGACTGTTAATATCCCAGGTGGAAGTACTATTAATTATAGAGATATATCTAATATATTTACTGTTTTTGCGTGGGGTGCATTAGCTGCATTATTATTCTTATATCCTATTGTAAAATTGGATTTAATTAGTGCATTTGGCACAGTGTTTGGGGCTATTTTTGATGCTATTGATATTTGGAAAATATTTAATTTTCCGTATATATTGAAAGATGGCTATACTTTAAAGACAATTGCAGATGAGATATCTGCTAAAATTAGGAATATAAACTTTCCACCAGCATTGCAGTGGTGGGATCCAAATTTCGACTGGAGATGGTTATTTGATCCTACGAAATGGAAATAAAGGTTTTACGTTAATTGAACTTTTGGTTGTATTATCCTTAATAGGCTTGATAGTGTCGATATATGCCACATTGTATTATTCTGGATATAAAACATACTCAAATGTTGTTAATAATTCTGATGTAGAACAGAATGTTAGATATGCTATGACGTACATTATGAATAAGGTTAATCAATGTTCTGATAAGAGTAAAATTGCTCCTTATAGCATTAATGGATATACAGGAATAAAAATCGATGATAAAAACATTATTCTCTACAATAGTCAATTACATAAGCTGTTTGATTATTTAAACAATGGAAACGAAATAGCTACAAATATATATGATTTTTCTGTTACTCCTTCTACTGATGGAACTATTATTAATGTTAAAATAGTTGGTCAGAAAAGCGATGGTACCGGTAAGATTACATTGGAGTCAGATATATACTTAAGGAAGTGAAATAATTTTAATGAATGATAAAGGTTCTGCCTTAATATTCACTTTGATTATAATACTTATATTGTCTGTGCTTGCGTTGTCTATTTTAGATATCTCTTTATTTGAATACAAAACTTCTTATGCATATGGCAATTCAATCACAGTAGATAATGCTGCAGAGGCTGGATTAGACACAGCAAAGGGTGTGTTTAATAAAAGTTTATTTGATAATTTAAATAATTTGATAAATAATACAGCTAATACATTAATAAATGAATATAATTCTTTGATTCCTCCTCAAACAGTTCCAAAAGAGGTTATGTATGAAGCGATATATCAGGCAGTTAGGCAATATCTTGAAAACAATGTTTTTAATGCGTATCAAAATTATCAATTTTATTTAGATGATAAAAATACGATCTCTGTAACTATTTCATATATTAAAATAACTGATTTTCAGCCTTTTGACGGGACAAATATTTTGCCTAAGTATACAATAAGAATAGAAACTATAGGAAATTTTAAAAATTTAAAAAGATACGGTCATGCTTTTATTGTTCTTGATTTAAATAAATCTGGCAATCCAATTTCAATAAGCAGTTGGGTTATCGATAATACACCACCATCAAGCTAAAGGAGAGATGATAAATGGAGTTAAAAAATTTTATGGAAGAAGCAGTGAAAGATGTCATTGATAATGTATTAAAAGATTTAGATGTATGCAAGTGCGATAAATGTAAACTCGATATAATGGCATTAACCCTAAACAATTTGCCTCCTAAATATTACGACACAGAAAAAGGTGAGGTGTATACAAAAGTCAATGAATTAAAAAGGCAATTTGAGGTAGATATCATTAGTCAAATCACAAGATCAGCTTTTTACGTTAATCAACATAGGCGCCATGGAGAGGATATTAAATGATAGGCATTGATATAGGCAGCTTTTACACTAAGATTGGCAGTTGCGATAAAAAAAATGATAAATTAAATAATATGGTGATAGAAAGAACACCTCAAAATTGCATTAGAAATGGATATTTGAGCGATATAAATGTATTATCTGATTTCCTTAATGAAATATTAAAGAAGAAATTTGCAAAGGAAAAGAAGCTATCCTTTTGCATTTCAAGCACAGATATAATAATTAGAGAAATAGTAATGCCATTTATGAAAGATGATGAATTAAAGAATGCCTTAAAATATGAAATTGTTCAGTATATACCTAATTCAGACGACTATGTTGTTGATTATAAGCAAATTGGGCATGATGAAGATGATAAAAAGATAAGGACAATTATTGTGGCAGCACCGAAAGAAATGATTTCAGGGTATTTGAACTTAGCTAAAACATTGAAATTGAGATTGGAAATCATAGATATATATAGCAATTGCATTTATAAGTCGATAAAAAAATTATGTAAACCAACAGGAAGTGTATCGGTGATTAATATTGGTGCAGAGTATGCAGATATTACGATAATAAATGAAGGCAAATATGCATTTAGCAGAATAGTAAAATTCGGAGGAAATGATATAAATGAAATAATTGCCAATATGTTTAATACAGATTTTAAAACTGCTGAAGAATATAAAAGGGGAAAACCTTTTTTTATAGATGATGAAAATTATGCGAGTCTTAGAGAGAATACAGAGAAATATGTAAGCATTAAATTGAGTGAAATATCGAGGGTTTTTGATTTTTTTGAATCATCTTACCATAAAAGCATAAACGAAATTTTTCTAATTGGCGGAACGTCAAGGCTTACGGGGCTTAAAAGATATATAGAAGATTATTTTA
This sequence comes from Thermoanaerobacterium aotearoense, assembly GCF_009905255.1. Classification (NCBI taxonomy): domain Bacteria; kingdom Bacillati; phylum Bacillota; class Clostridia; order Thermoanaerobacterales; family Thermoanaerobacteraceae; genus Thermoanaerobacterium; species Thermoanaerobacterium aotearoense. The sequence goes on from NZ_CP047602.1 coordinate 1,317,193, forward strand.
AAATACCTGTTTCAGGCAATGATGACGATCTATATACATATTTTATGCCTGCATTTGGCTCTTTGATTAGGGGGGAGTAATTTGAAAGATATTAATCTTATACCCGATGAGATAAAATTACTTGACGAAAAAAGGAAAAAGAATACCGTTGCCATGATAGGCGTTTTGATTGCGACTTTTGCGCTTATTTTTATTTTACTTTTGCCAAATATGTATATCAACAATTTAGAAAAGCAAAAGTCTGCTTTAAACATCCAATTAAGCAGTTTAAAAGCAAAGAAAGATATGTATTCAACTATTAAAAGTAAAGAAGATTATTATTCAGAAAAAGAAAAAATAATAAAAGATTTGTCTAATAAAAAATTGAACATGACGGAAATGCTCAATGATATTTCGTCTAATATTCCAGAAAATGTTTCAATAACGGACATAAAATTTAATGGAAGTATGTTAGAAATAACAGGCGATTCTTATATGAATAAATACTTATCTGATTTCATGATGAATCTGAGAAAGTTAAAATATGTAGATGATGTTGATCTCTTAGATACAAAAAAATCTGATAACGGTTTGATTCAATATACTTTGCAAATTAAGATTAAGGTGGTATAATTATATGAAACTGACCACGAGAGAAAAAATGCTAATAGGGGTATTGTTTATTGTCGCCTTCGTTGGCTTATATTATCAGTTTGTTTTAACAAAACAACTGGCAATAGTAGATAAATTAAGACATGACATCATGACGTTACAGACAGAGGTGAATGATTACAATACATTAAGTGTAGATAAAATGAAAAACCGTTTATCAGAGCTTGATAGGCAAATTGAAACATGCAATGAAGAACTTCCTGACAATGAAAATATTGAAAGCTTTGTAGTTTTGCTTGATGATGCAATCGCAAAGACTGGTGTAAATTTTGAAGAGTTGAATTTTAATTCAACCGATAATCAATCGCAGAGTCCTGAAAATCAAACAAATAATAACAAAACCAGCAAGACAAAATATGTAGAGATTCCTGTCAATATAAAAGTTGCAGGCGACTATTCAAAATTATCGAGTTTTATTGAAGAACTACAATCAATGCAAAGGCTTAGCAATATAAAATCATTTGAGATAAGTAAAGATAATGAATCTAATAATTTACTGTTAAATATAGATATTGCGATATATTCCATGAGCAAAAAGGGTGGAAGCAATTTGAATCCATTTGAGGAAAGTGGGAAAAGTGATCCTTTTAAATCATTAGTTGAAGCGAATAAAGAAAATCAAAATACAAACGTTAATTCAAACAATCAGAATTCTTTGCAAGGAATTGACATAAACAAAATTATTTCAGATAGTATAAACAGTGCAATAAATAATGTTTCTAAAATTGCACCACCTACAGCAGCAAATAAGCAGTAAGAAAGTTATGCGTATTGGAGGATAAAATTTTAATGAAGAACATCGCATTAACCGGATTTATGGCTACAGGAAAGACAGTTGTTGGCAAAAGAGTTGCTGATATTTTAAGCTTCAGCTTTATTGATACTGATGATTTGATTGAAAAAATTTCTGGCATGAAGATTCCGGAAATTTTTGATAAATACGGTGAAAAATATTTTAGAGGAATTGAAAAAATTGCTGTTGCAAGAGCTTCCAGATTAAAAAATCATGTCATATCGACTGGTGGTGGTGTTGTATTAAATCCTTCTAATATAGTACAATTGAGAAAACATGGCGTAGTTATATGCTTAAAGGCAAATCCAGAGGTAATTTTGAGAAATATTGGAGATAATGACAAAAGACCAATACTTGCTACTGGTGACGTTTATGAAAAGATAAAAGCTCTTTTAGCAGAAAGACAGCACTATTATGAATTTGCAGATTATACTATTGATGTTTCAAATATGTCTATAAATGATGTGGCTTTGACAGTAGTAGATGTATATTCGAAATTAAAAACAAGATAAAAAGTCGAGGGCAGATGAATATGAAAATTGTCGTAAAAGTCGGAACAAGCACATTGACTTATGAAAACGGAAAATTGAATTTAGAAATGATGGAAAAAATTGTACGTCAAATATCTAATTTGCAAAACAAAGGCGATAAAGTTGTTCTTGTGACATCTGGTGCAATTGGAGCTGGAATGGGAAAACTAAATATTTTGAAAAGACCTAAGACACTACCGGAAAAACAATCGTTGGCGGCAATTGGACAAGGATTGCTGATTGGACTATATGAAAAATTTTTTAATGAATATGGGAAGACTACAGCTCAGCTTTTACTTACAAAGGACGATTTTTCTATAAGAGAAAGGTACTTAAACATAAGCTATACATTATCAAACTTATTAAGGTATAATGTAGTTCCAATCATAAATGAAAATGATACTGTTACTGTAGATGAAATAAAAATAGGTGACAATGATACTCTATCAGCACTTGTAGCAAGCATTGTAGAAGCGGATCTTTTAATTATATTGACTGATATTGATGGGCTATATGATAGAGATCCTAAAGCAGATGGAGCTAAGCTGATAGATGTAGTTTATGATTTTTCTGATGCGCTTTTTGAAATTGCTGGTGGCTCTGGCACAGATTTTGGCACAGGTGGTATGTATACGAAGATTCAAGCGGCAAAAATTTGTTACAACTCAGGTGTCAAAATGGTAATTGCCAATGGCAAGCTTGATAATGTTTTAAACAAGATTGTAGCAGGTGAAAGAATAGGGACAGTTTTTATGCCTGCTAAAAATCCTATCAGCAATAGAAAGGTATGGATCGCGTTCAATGCACAATTATCAGGTAAGCTGACTATTGATGATGGGGCAAGACAGGCCATACTTGAAAATGGAAAAAGCTTATTGCCAAGTGGTATTATATCAACTGATGGAGAATATTCTGTAGGGGATTGTGTATCAATATATGATGAGCATGGAAAAGAGATTGCAAGAGGTTTGATTAATTATACATCTGACGAAGTTAGCAAAATAAAGGGTTTAAAATCAACTGAAATAGACAAAGTTTTAGGATATAAAAATTACGATGAAGTTGTCCACAGAGACAATTTAGTTGTCATAGTTTAACTTAATAGTGTATAATAAAATGTTGTGTAAGGAGGACTAAAAATATGGAAGTCGATTTAAAAGCCGATGCTGCCAAGAAGGCGTCAAGGATACTTGCAATTCTTGATGAAAACATTAAAAATGAAGCGCTTAAAAATATGGCTTTGAAGCTTGTGGAAAATAAGCGCGAAATATTAGAGGCAAATGAAAAAGACGTTTCGATTGCAAAGGCGAAGGGAGTAAAGGAATCATTAATTGATAGGCTTAAGTTAAACGAAAAGCGAATAGAAGGTATGGCAAATGGGCTTAGAGAGATAGCCATGCTTCCTGATCCTGTTGGAAATATAGAAGAAATGTGGAAAAGGCCCAATGGTCTTCAAATCGGGAAAATGCGCTGCCCAATCGGAGTCATAGGCATAATTTACGAATCGAGGCCAAATGTAACAGCCGATGCTGCAGGGTTATGCTTGAAATCAGGAAATGCAGTTATTTTAAAAGGTGGCAGTGATGCAATAAACTCCAATATAGCCATTGTTAAGGTTATTTCAAGCGCGGCAGAAGAATGCGGCATTCCAAAAGGAGCCATTCAACTTATTGAGAATACAGACAGAGAAGAAGTAAATCGCATGATGAAGTTAAATGGTAAGATAGATTTAATTATACCAAGGGGTGGTGCAAATCTAATACAAAATGTTATACAAAATTCAACGGTACCTGTTATTGAAACTGGAGTAGGAAATTGTCACGTGTTTGTTGATTCAGATGCTGATTTGGAAAAGGCTATTAATATCATTGTGAATGCTAAAACTCAAAGACCTGGTGTATGTAACGCTATTGAAACAGTTCTTATCCATAAAGACTTGGCGGAAGATTTTTTGCCTGTTATGGTGGATAAACTTGCATCTTTGGGGGTAGAAATACGAGGCTGCAATATGACAAAATCCATCTGCCCTAATGTAAAAGAAGCGACTGAAGACGATTGGAAAACAGAGTACTTAGATTTGATACTGGCTGTTAAAGTTGTGGAAAGCATTGATGAAGCGATTGACCACATAGCTAAATATTCTTCTGGTCATTCTGAAAGCATTATTACAGAAAACTATACAAATGCAATGAAATTTTTGAAAGCAGTTGATTCAGCAGCTGTATATGTAAATGCATCTACAAGATTTACTGACGGAGGAGAGTTTGGATTTGGTGCAGAAATAGGCATTAGCACACAAAAAATGCATGCAAGAGGCCCCATGGGGCTTAAAGAATTGACCACATACAAATATGTAATTTTAGGAAATGGTCAAATAAGAGAATAAATTTTAAAGTGAGGTTTTTAATATGAAGAGAGTTCTTATTATACATGGGCCGAATTTGAATCTGACTGGTAGCAGAGAGATAAGCATTTACGGAGAGGTAAGTTTTGATGAAATAAACAATATAATTAAGAGAGAAGCTTCGAAACTTGAGTTGGCTGTCAAAATTCAGCAGTCTAATAGCGAGGGTGAGATCATAGATTTTATTCATTCTGCAAAGAATAATTTTGATGCCATAATAATAAATCCTGGTGCTTACTCACATTATAGCTATGCAATAATGGATGCAATAGGTGCTATAGATATACCAGTAATAGAGGTGCATCTTTCAAACATACAAAAAAGGGAAGATTTTCGGCATGTTTCTGTGACTGCTACTAAATGTCTTGGACAAATATCAGGTTTTGGACCTTTTAGCTATGTCTTGGCTTTAAATGCAGTTAAATTATTAGAAGACAATTTAAAGGAGTGATAGTTTGAAAAACAGATTAAATGAAGCTAAAAAATTGTTAAGTGAAAAAGGATTAGATAGCTTTTTGATTTTTAAACCCGTAAATGTCACATATTTGACTGGATTTACAGGCGACGATAGCGTTGCTATTGTAGGTCTCAATGAGTCATATTTTATCACAGACTCAAGGTATACTGAGCAGGCTTCCTATGAAGTTAAAGACTTTAAAATAGTAGAACACAAATCAGATATTTTTGAAGCAATAAGAGATTGCATATCAAATATGGGTGCTGATAGACTTGGATTTGAAGGAAACTACATAACTTTTGAACAGTACAATAAATTGAAAGACATTTTACAAATAGAGCTGAAATCTGAAAATGGCTTTGTGGAATCTTTAAGAGAGATAAAAGATGAAATAGAAATAGAAAATATCAAAAAGGCACAGTATATTACAGATGAAACCTTCAAATACTTTTTGAATTTTATAAAGCCTGGCATGAAAGAAAAAGATGTGGCTTTAGAGATGGAATATTACATGAAAAAGCTTGGTGCAGAAGAAAAATCTTTTGATTTTATAGTTGCATCTGGCAAAAGATCTTCAATGCCACATGGAAAAGCTTCTGATAAAATCGTTGAATATGGCGATTTTGTAACATTCGATTATGGCTGCAAAGTAAATGGGTATTGTTCTGACATGACAAGAACTGTTGTCGTTGGAAAAGCAAATGACAAGCAGCGAGAAATATACAATATAGTTTTAGAAGCACAGGTGAATGCAATCAGCAATTTAAAAGCGGGAATGATAGAAAAAGATGGTGACTATCTTGCAAGAAAGGTGATCATTGATAAAGGCTATGGTGATTATTTTGGTCATTCATTAGGTCATGGTGTAGGATTAGAGATACATGAAAATCCTTTTATGGGTCCTAAGAAGACAAATTTATTAAAAGCTGGAATGGTTGTTACAGTTGAACCAGGGATATATATTCCTAATTTCTCTGGCGTTAGAATAGAAGATATGGTATTATTAAAAGAGGATGGCGTTATAGATTTGACAAATTCGCCAAAGGAATTAATTGAAGTTTAACTAATGATGGAGGGATTTTAATTGGTATCAGCAGGAGAATTCAGAAAAGGGATGACTATTGACATTGATGGTCAAGTTTTTACGGTTGTAGATTTTCAACACGTAAAACCTGGGAAAGGAGCTGCTTTCGTCAGAACAAGGTTAAAAAACGTCATAACAGGTGCTGTTGTAGAGAGAACTTTTAACCCAACTGAAAAAGTTGATGAGGCAGTCATAGAAAGAAAAGATATGCAGTATCTTTACAATGATGGCAATCTATACTACTTCATGGATACTGAGACATACGAGCAGATTCCTTTGAATTACGAAAAAGTCGAAGATGCCATGAAATTTTTAAAAGAGAATATGATAGCAACAATAAAATTCTATAAAGGTGAGGCCTTTTCAGTAGAACCTCCTACTTTTGTAGAATTAGAAGTTGTTGAGACGGAACCTGGATTTAAAGGTGATACCGCAACAGGTGGTTCGAAACCTGCTAAAGTTGAAACAGGAGCCATCATTCAAGTTCCGCTATTTGTAAATCAAGGTGATGTTATAAAGATTGATACGAGGACATCAGAGTATCTGGAAAGAGTATAGTTTTGCACCTTTTAAAAAATAATAGTAAAGGAGGAGGTATGTAAGATGGAGTATTTGTATGAGCGCATATCGTATTTAAGAGGCTTAGTAGATGGGTTGGATATTGACGAAAAATCAAAAGAAGGCAAAGTTTTAATTGCCATCATTGATGCGCTGGAAGACTTTGCAGATGCCATTAATGATCTTGAGGCCTCACAATCAGAGCTTGATGATTATGTAGGTGCCATTGATGAAGATTTGTCAGAAGTAGAAGATGAAATATACGATGACGAATCTGATGATGAGTACGATTATGTTGAAGTTGAATGTCCCAACTGTCACATGCTTATGAGCGTGGAAGATGAGCTTTTAGACGATGAAGACGCGGAAATTGTTTGCCCCCATTGCAATGAGACAGTTAACGTAAAAGATGTAATAATATATGAAGATGATGACAAAGAATAGCTATTAAAATCAAATAGCGTAAAAATGCTCACTAAATTATTTAGTGGGCATTTTTTTATTCATAAATATTTATACTCCTAAATATAATTTTTGTAGAGAGGGGGACATGTAATGATAAACAAAAGCAAAAATTACGATGATCTATTGTATTCTTTACCATTAAATATAAGAAACATAATCATAAAGTTAGATGAGTATTTAAAGGAAGGATTGGAGGAAATAAGGCTTAGAATCGATAAACCATTGATGGTTTACGTGAATAATCAAGAAAGGTTTTTATCTGCTGATGGAAATATAGTTAATTCTCCAAATTTGGCGTATATAGTCACAAATGAAGATTGTGAAAAAGCATTGCAGCTTATTTCTAAATCATCCATATATGCTTTTGAGAATGAGCTTAGAAATGGATATATTACGATAAAAGGTGGATATAGAGTAGGAATATGTGGTAAATGTGTCATCGACGGTGAATCTGTAAAAACAATTGTAAACATATCTGGCTTTAATTACAGAATAATGCGGCAATGTATCGGTTCGTCAGATGAAATAATGAGGTACATTGTAAAATATCCAGACGTAGTGAATAACACGTTGATAATTTCACCTCCACAATGTGGTAAAACAACGCTTATAAGAGATATAGCTCGCAATATTAGCAATGGAATGCCTGAATTGAATTTCCAAGGAGAGAAGGTATCAATTGTAGATGAAAGATCAGAAATAGCTGCATGTTTTAAAGGCATTCCGCAAAACGATGTTGGATACCGGACGGATGTACTGGATTTATGTCCAAAACATATTGGCATTTTAATGATGATAAGATCTATGTCACCAAAAGTCATAATAACTGACGAAATAGGTAAAGTTGAGGATATATCGTCTATTCACGAAGCACTTAATGCAGGAGTAAGCATAATTACGACAGTTCATGGAAACGGCATAGAAGATGTGGCGAGGAAAAAGTACATTGATGAAATGTTAAATAATAGAGAGTTTGATAGGTATGTGATTTTAAGCCGCAAATTAGGAGCAGGTACTATAGAAGCCATTCTTGACAGAGATTTTAATGCGATTTTTAAAGGCCCTTATAGAAAGGAATGTAAGACAATATGCTGAAAATCGTTGGAATGGTTCTGGTTCTAATTTCATCTGCCATGATAGGTTATATGAAAGCACTTAAATATACATTAAGACGACAAACATTAAGATCTTTTTTATCCAGCCTAAACTTGCTTATAACTGAAATAACCTACAGCCAAATAACATTGTCTGAAGCATTTGCAAAGTTATCTGAGACATCAGAATCAGGCGTCGGAAGATTTTTTTTATTGGTATCTCGAATTTTAAATTCAAATGAAGGGTATACGGCTGGTGAAGCATGGGAAATTGCACTTGATAAAGTTGAAAACATAAATTTAAGCCAGGATGACATAAAAATACTAAAATCGTTCGGAAAAGGCCTCGGAAATTCAGACATATATAATCAAGAAAAGAATTTCAAATTAGCTTCCGAATTATTAAAAAAACAGCTTACTGATGCTGAGGAGTCAAGCAGAAAAAATGAAAGATTGTATAAAAGCCTTGGCATATTGATAGGAATTGCTGTAGTTATCATATTTCTATAGAGGAGGTAGTGATTTTGAGCATAGATATAATTTTTAAAATTGCTGCAATCGGAATCTTAGTTACTGTTCTTAATCAGATTCTTATAAGGTCTGGGAGAGAAGAACAAGCCATGATGGTTACATTGGCAGGAGTAGTAGTGGTATTGATGATGGTAATTACAATGATAAACAATCTATTTACTGCCGTAAAAACGATATTCCAGTTGTATTGAATATATTAACAAACGAAAGGAAATCTTTTATGGAAATCATTCAGATTGTAGCAATTGGTATCATATGTGTAATAATTCTTTCACTGTTTAGAGAGAATTTTGAAGATGTCGCTATCATAATAAGTTTATCTGCCAGCATACTCATATTTTTTATCATTATTCCCAAAATCAGCAATATAATAACCGTTTTAAACACAATTGCGGATAAAAGCGGCATAAACAGCATCTACGTAAAAACAATTCTTAAAATAATAGGAGTTGCATATATTGCAGAATTAGGAGTGCAGATTTCTAACGATGCAGATGAAAAAAATATAGCTACAAAGATCGAATTGGCAGGGAAAATAATAATCATTTTTTTATCCCTCCCAATTATTATAGCATTGGTGGACACTATTGTCTCCATACTGCCGTGAGGTGATAAACGTGAGAAAAACTTTATGTTTAATTTTTATATTGACGATAGTATCGATGTTTCCAATGAAGATTTACGCTGACACAAAAGACGATTTGTACAGCCAAATAAGCAGTGCAGATACAAGTCAAATTGACTCATTGATCAAGGGAATAAATGAGAAGAATGGCAATGTGTTTCAGATAACAGACGTTAAAACATATTTGTATAATCTTTTAAATGGAAAGGAGACTTTTAGTGTTAAAAACATTGTTAATGGTATATTAAATATTTTTTTCAATGAAGTAAAAGCATCTGTTGAAATCTTGATACAGCTTATACTATTAGCAATTATCGGTGCTGTACTAACTAATTTAGAAAACTCTTTTGAAAATGGAGGCATAAGCCAAGTAGCCCATATGGCTGTCTACATTGTCTTAGTTATAGTTGCAATTAAAAGTTTTATGAGCGTCTTAAATATCGGCAAAGATGCGATAGATAGCATGGTTAATTTTATGCAAGCAATACTGCCAGTTTTAATTACCATGTTGGCTTCAGTTGGAGCTTTTGTATCTGCTTCCTTTTTTCAACCTGCATTGGTGATGATTGTTGAATTCACAGCCAAGGAAATAAGGGATTTTATTCTTCCTGCAATTTTATTTATGACAGCCATTAGGATAATAAGCCGAATTTCCGATAAATTTACTTTAAATAAGCTTGCCGATTTATTTAAGACAATTTGTACAGCGTCAATTTCAATATTATTAAGTATTTTTATAGGTGTTTTAACGATCCAAGGCATTACATCATCTTTAGCGGATGGAGTCATTTCGCGGACAACTAAATACGCAGTAGGAGCATTTCTGCCGGTTGTCGGCAGTATATTATCTGACAGCATAGATACAATTATGAGTGCATCGCTTCTAATAAAGGGTGCAATAAGCACTTTTGGATTGATAGCCATAGTTTTGATGGCTATAGTACCCATTATAAAGATATTTTCAGTAATGATTATATACAAACTTTCTGCTGCAGTTGTGGAGCCCATTGCCGACAAAAAAATAGTCGATTTTTTGTCTGATATTTCAACATCTGTGGCGTATGTATTCGCTGCATTAGTATCTGTAACCGTAATGATGTTTTTAGCCATAACAGCCGTAATTAACGCATCAAGTATCAGCGTCATGATGCGATAGGCTACAAAGGGGATGGATTTCTTGGATGAAGTAAAAAGTTGGATAATTCAAATAGCATATATTTCAATATTAGCTATAATATTTGAACTTTTGATACCATCATCAAGCATGAAAAAATACGTAAAGGTAGTAATAGGTCTAACAATCATGATTGCAATAATAAATCCAGTATTAGGATTTATTAAAAGCGGCATCAATATAAATAATGCTTTGGAAAAAGAGTATAACTATAACAATGTAGACATAAGTGGAATGACCAAACAAGCGGAGATGGAAAGAAATAAGCTTATAGTCGATGAGTATAAAAAAAGGCTAAATGATCAGATAAAAGAGAGAATATTATCTATGGTAAATGCCTCAGATGTAGAGGTGGAATCATCAATAGTTGATGATTTAAATGATAAGAGCTTTGGATTAGTAAAAGAAATCAAGATAACAATCTTTAATGACAAGAATGAATCATCGAACAACAGTGGAAATATTTCAATTGAGGTGAGTAAAGCAAATGAAAAAACGAGTGAAATTGATAACATCAAAAACGATTTAAGTAAATTCTATAATGTGCCATTAAAGAATATAACTATAGAGGAAAGATAAAATGAAAGGGGGATAAAATTGTGGATTTTAATAAACTAAAGCAAAAAATTTTAAAAGCTGATAATAAGACTATACAAGATTTGACTGTAATTTTCATTATTGGTTTGATTATCTTGATTGGGGCCAGCATCTTTTTTAAGCCTAAACCAACAAATAAAAGTTCAGATAAACAAATGGTTGAAACGCAAATTACAAATGAGGATTATGCAAGTAAATTGGAATCTGAATTAAAAGAAATACTATCCAAAATCCACGGAGCTGGCAATGTAGATGTGCTTGTCACTTTAGATTCTGATGAAGAAGTAGTAGCAGCTATGGATACAGTACAATCAGAAACCACTACCAACGAAAAGGACAGCAATGGAGGCACGAGAACAACCATTCAAAGTGAGACGGATAATAAAATCGTTACTTCACAAAACACCAGTGGAGAAAATCAACCAATGATATTAAAAAAAGTGATGCCTGAGGTAAGGGGTGTTGTCGTCGTTGCTGATGGTGCAAAAGATCCAAATGTTCAATATGAACTTATGACGGCTGTAGAGACGGCATTAGGCATTCCTGCATATAAAGTTAAAGTCGTATCTTCAAAATAAAATTTAGGAGGGTCTATTATGATGTATTTAAAGAAAAAATCTATAGCAATAGCATCATTGGTCTTGCTTATAGCGATAGCTTTTGTAATCAATTATAATTATCAAAATGGAATTAATAAAAATGCTTCAAGCAAAAACAGTTTAAATTCACAATTGATAGACAATAGCAAAGTTTCCACTTCCTCATCTGCCAATGAACAGACTGAAGCGACAACAACATTATCCAGTGGTTTATTTGCTTCATATAGACAGGACAGAGATATTAACAGAAGCCGTAGTTTAGAGGCATTGCAAGAAATAGTAAATAACAAGAATACAAGCCAGGAAACTCGGGATGAAGCTCAAAAACAAATTATCAAATTGACAGAGACGAATCAAAAGGAATTGATATTAGAGAATTTGATTAAAGCAAAAGGATTTCAAGATGCCATAGTTTTGATTGACAACAATACTGCAAATGTCATAGTACAAGCTGATAAATTATCGGCACAGGAAGTCGCAAAAATACAAGATGTTGTATCTCAGCAAACAGGTTTTCCTCTCGATAACATAAAAATAATGAATAGAATGAATTAGTCATAATTGTAAAATATTTGATTGTCTGATATAATATCTATTGAAAGGAAGTGTTATTATGGAGGAAAATATAAGCCAAGAACTTGAATTTGGAACGATTAAAATATCAGATGATGTTGTTGCTGTTATAGCGGGATTAGCTGCTACAGAAGTTCCTGGTGTCGCGGGAATGAGTGGTGGAGTTGTCAATGGAATAACCGAAATGTTAGGCCGAAAGAATTTATCAAAAGGTGTGAAGGTACAAGTTGGTGAAAAAGAAGCGGCCATTGATTTGTACATCGTAGTTGACTATGGTGTCAGAATACCTGAAATAGCTTGGAATGTACAAGAAAATGTTAAGAAGGCAATAGAAACAATGACAGGACTTAAAGTTGTAGAAGTCAACATACATATTCAAGGAGTAAACATGGAAAAAGAACAAAAATCCAAAGAACCTCCAAAAGAAAATAAATGATATTTAAACCCTCTTAATGCAGAGGGTTAATTTTAATGGATAAAATGCAATTAGCAAATTACGATTAAGGAGTTGAAAAATGTGAACAGAACGCAAGCTCGAGAGTGGTTAGTAAAACTATTATATCAATACGATATATCAAAGTTGGAGCCTCAAAAAATTTTCGATAAATTCCTTGAGGACAATGATCCAGGAGATGAGAAAGACTATATAGAAAATACGCTTTTTGGAGTAATTAAAAATCTTGATAATATTGATGAAAAAATTAAAAAGTATCTTAAGAATTGGGATATTAATAGAATAGCAAAAATTGATTTAGCAATAATGCGCTGCAGTTTTTACGAAATACTATATTCTGCTGACATACCAAGCAGTGTTTCTATTAATGAAGCGGTGGAAATTGCCAAAAAGTACAGCACCGAGAAATCGCCGGCTTTTATAAATGGAATTCTGGGGAATTTGGTAAGGGATATTATTGGCGGTGATGTAAATGGTGATTGATGGTAGAAATATTGCGAAATCAATAAGAGAAAAAGTAAAATCTGAAATACTTGAAAAAAATTACCATCCAAAACTTGCGATTCTCGTTGCTGGAAATGATGAAGCTTCGTTGATATATGCAAATACTAAACTTAAAGCTTGTGCGAATGTGGGCATTGATGCTTATACATATTTCTTTAACGATGATGAGGAAGATAAATTTTTAGAAAAATTAAATGAGCTAAATACAGACGATAGCATTCATGGTATAATGATAGAAATGCCTCTTCCAAAGTCATATAATGCACAAAGAATTTACGATCTTATCAATCCTATAAAAGATGTAGATTGTATATCGACATACAATATGGGACGCTTATTTTCGGGTAATCCTCTCTACTTGCCATGTACACCTTATGCAATATTGACGATTTTAAAAAGTTTAGATGTTGATTACACTGGAAAACATGCTGTTGTCGTTGGAAGAAGCAATATATTGGGAAAACCGGTTGCTAAATTGATGCTGGATCTTGATATGACGGTTACTCAATGCCATTCGAAAACATTGAATTTAGAGGAGTATACCAAAACAGCGGATGTGTTAGTATTAGCAGTAGGTAGGAGAAATCTTGTAGATGGTCAAATGGTAAAAAAAGGCACTATACTGATTGATGCTGGAATAAATGAATACAATGGAGAAATATACGGTGACTGTGATTTTCAAAGTGTAGAGGGTTTATGCAGCTATATAACACCAGTTCCTGGTGGAGTTGGTCCTGTAACGACGTCTATAGTCTTATCAAATACATTGGAGGCATATAAAAATGCTATTAAAAACTCTCACGGTCAAACAAGTTAATGATTATTTAAAAAACATAGTTACAGGTGACATAATATTAAAACATGTAATGGTAAAAGGCGAAATATCAAATTTGTATTTTAGAGGACAAGCACTGTATTTTACATTAGTTGATGAGTATTCCTCTTTAAAATGCGTTGTCTTTGAAGATTATATCGATAACATAAATGTAGAAGTAAAAAATGGCATGTCTGTAATTGTAACAGGTAGAGTTTACGTTTATGAGAAAAGCAGTTCGTTTCAATTGCATGTTTTTAACATTGAGGTTGAAGGATTAGGTTCTCTTTTTTTATCTTTTGAGAGATTAAAGCAAAAGCTTAAAAGTGAAGGTTTATTTGATTTAGATAAGAAAAAGAATCTACCTAAAAACCCAAAAAAAGTTGCGGTGATTACATCACCTTCAGGTGCGGCTGTTCACGATATTATAAATATTTTAAGAAGGAGAAAGCCGTCGATAGATATAATGGTGGTCCCCATATTAGTTCAGGGGACTAAAGCTTCCTCAGAAATTGTGGAAGCTATTATAAAGGTTAATAAAAGAAGCGATGTTGATTTGATCATTTTAGGTAGAGGCGGCGGATCATTTGAAGATCTTTATCCTTTTAATGAGGAGATAGTAGCAAGAGCCATTTATAATTCCGAAATACCTGTAATATCTGCTGTAGGACATGAGACTGATTTTACGATAGCTGACTTTGTTGCAGATTTAAGAGCGCCAACGCCATCTGCAGCAGCAGAATTGGCAGTAACTGATGTTAATTTTTACAACGAAAAAATTAAAAACTATAAAAGAAGTTTATATCGTTATATGTTGTCAATAATTGATAAAAAGAGATATCGCCTCGATAATCTGAAGAAACTTGTAATAGGCAAAAACCCAATTATCAAAAATCAGCAGATGAAAGAACGCTTAAATACTTTAAATAGAATTATGGAGGATAGTATCTACAAAATATTAAAAGACAAAAAGAACAAGTATATAAGCCTTGTAGAGAAGCTAAATGCTTTGAGTCCGCTAAATGTCTTAAAGCGAGGATACACAATGACGATGGATAAAGACAAAATCAATTTAGTTACAAAGGCTAATGATATTTCATCAGATGATAAAATATACCTTTTGTTTGAAGATGGCGAAGCACTTTGTACTGTCAATGAGGTGATGAGATATGAGCGAAAATATGGACTTTGAGGAAAGTATGGACAAGTTAGATGATATTGTAAAAAAATTAGAAGATGGCAATCTGTCTTTAGAAGAATCTTTTAAACTATTCAAAGAAGGCCTTGAATTATCCCAAAAATTGAATAAAGCGCTAAACGATATTGAAGGTAAAATAACAATGCTCATTAACGAAAATGAAGAAATACCATTTAATTTTGAGGAGGACAAAGATGTTTGATGACATTCTTAGAGAAAAGATAGAATATATTAATAAAGGGTTAAATGAATTTTTATCATTAACTGATAGGCCAGAAGTCTTGTTTGAAGCTATGAGGTACAGTGTCTTTGCTGGTGGCAAAAGGCTTCGACCTGTACTTTGCATATCTACTTGCGAATTAGTTGGCGGGAATAAAGAAGATGCACTGGCAGTTGCGTGTGCAATAGAATTTATACATACATATTCGCTGATTCACGATGATTTGCCTGCAATGGACAATGATGATTTAAGGCGTGGAAAACCTACAAATCACAAAGTCTATGGTGAAGCGATTGCGATTCTTGCGGGTGATGCTTTGCTAAATTATGGATTTGAAGTGTTGATTCAGCAAGCACTGAATTCAAGTAAAAGTCAAAACATTTTAAAGGCCGCTGACGAAATCGCGCGTGCGGCAGGATGTCGTGGAATGATAGCGGGGCAAGTTGTAGATTTACTATCAGAAAACAGAGAAATTGGCGTAGACGATTTGAAATTCATGCATGACCATAAAACAGGTGCTTTAATAAGAGCTTCAATTTTAGCAGGAGCGATAATGGGTGGTGCAGATGATGATACTTTAAAAAAATTAAGCAGTTACGCAGAATATTTAGGATTTGCATTTCAGGTAAAAGATGATATTTTAGATATTTTAGGAGACGAAATGAAAATTGGAAAAGATATTGGCAGTGATATGGTTAATGGAAAATCCACGTTTGTAAGCGTACTGGGATTACAACGTTCTGTAGATCTTATAAATGAGTTGACTGAAAAAGCAATTAATATATTAGACGGCTTTGGAGAAAAGGGTGAATTCTTAAAAAATCTTACTCAGTACATGGCAGAGAGAGATAGTTAGAGCATAAAACAGCATAAATTAAATTAATATGTGCAGCATGTTATTATGCAATACATTTAGCCCTTAGTAACAAAACTTGAACAATTATTATATTTGATACAAATACATAAAAATGCTATAATCAATATCGACATGAAGTGGTGCAGTATCCTAGTCGGTATTGTTAATTCCGAAGACGGGCCTAAAAATCCGTTAAAGGCATATCGATGAAGTTCCTGGTGCTGGCTTTTGATGCCCAATCGAGGGCTTGTGCTGGGAGTTAAGAAAAGAGGGGCAACCTGCAATGGCATGTGGGCATTGACCCCCTTTTCGTGGAGACCTATTCCCGTGGCATAATGTGCTACGGCATAGGGTGAACCTACCATGCGGTAATAAAGCTGTGGGTAGTGTAGCCTGCCTTGAGTGATTAAGGTGGCTATCAGACTGAACTTTAACTTAATGAGCTCTTAAGTTAAAGCTATTGCTGATGAAACCTTAGTTGCAAAAGAGGATAGGAATTAACAAACCGTCGAGGAAAGCTCCTAGGCTGCTCGAAGGAGGCATATTGAGGATTACAGTGTGGACTAAGTGGTAATCCAGTCATACTTTTGGCGACAAAGTAGATTCAGGCTTAAAGGGAAACCGCCAAATGGCGACAGTTGGTGCCTGAAGGGGAAACCCTGCTGGACCTAAGCCACAAAATTTACTCAATATGCTACCACTTCAAGTACATAGGAGGATTTTATTAATGAAATCTAAAAAGTTTAACATAAATTACAAGTGGACTATAAATGCCTTCATTTTTAGCTTTATTTTTGCTGTGATATTGAATTTTTCATCGGATGTTTTGTTAAAGAAAAGCAATATAATAATTGCTTTTTTTGTATTGTTGGTTATAGTATTGATAGGAGTTTTATCTGACATAATTGGCATAGCTGTTGCAACAGGAACCGAAGAACCTTTTCATTCTATGGCATCAAATAAGGTTTTTGGAGCTAAGCAATCGATTAAATTGATACGAAATGCAAATATCGTTACAAATATTTGCAATGACATAATTGGCGATATAAGTGGAATAGTATCTGGTGCTGCATTAAGCAGCATAATTGCTAAGTTGTCAATTTCCAGCACTAAAAGCACTATTTATGCGACTATTTTTGGAGGAATACTATCAGCGGTTACAATTGGTGGTAAATCTTTAGGGAAAAATTTAGGAATGTATAAAAGCCAATCAATCATTTTTGCTGTTGGCATACTTTTGGCGTGGTTTGAAAAAAATACAGGTATAGAATTTTTCCCATCTAATTCTAAGAAAAATAAAAAATAGAAAGTGAGTGGGCACTGTGCTCGAAAAAATTTCTACGCCTAATGATATAAAAAAATGCAGTTTGACTGAATTAGAAGAGCTTTCAAGTGATATACGCAGTTTTTTGATAAACAATATTTCTAAGACAGGCGGGCATTTAGCGTCAAATCTCGGAGTAGTGGAATTGACTATTGCACTTCATTACGTTTTTGAATCGCCTAAGGACAAGATTATTTGGGATGTAGGGCATCAAAGCTATGTGCACAAGATATTAACAGGAAGACGAGATCTCTTTAATACATTGAGAAAATTTGGTGGCTTGTCGGGATTTCCCAAGAGAAATGAAAGCGTGCATGATGTTTTCGAAACGGGACACAGCAGCACATCTATATCTGCTGCCTTGGGAATAGCAAAGGCACGAGATCTAAATAATGAAAAATATTCAGTAATTTCTGTAATAGGCGATGGAGCGCTTACTGGTGGAATGGCTTTTGAGGCTTTAAATGATGCAGGCAGATCTAAGACAAATCTCATAGTAATATTAAATCACAATGAGATGTCTATATCAAAAAATGTAGGTAGTCTTTCACTTTATTTAAGTAGGTTAAGAACGGATCCAAGCTATTTTAGGTTAAAGAAAGATTTAGAGAATATCTTAAACATAATACCGCCTATTGGGAAAAGCATCCATAAATCAATCGAAAAAATAAAGGATTCCATCAAACAATTAATTGTACCTGGAATGTTTTTTGAGGAAATGGGGTTTACATATTTAGGACCAATTGACGGTCATGATCTGGATTCCTTAATTGACGTATTAAAAAGAGCTAAAAAAATGAACGGACCTATTTTAATTCACGTGATAACGAAAAAGGGTAAGGGATATGTATTTGCAGAAGATAATCCTGATAAATTTCATTCCGCTGGAATTTTTGATATAGGAACAGGAGAGTTTAAGAAAAAGGCCGACACGTATTCGGATGTATTCGGTAAAACATTGACTCATTTGGCTGAAAATAATAAAAAGATAGTTGCAATAACTGCCGCAATGCCGGATGGAACAGGATTAAATTACTTTGCTGAAAAGTTTCCAAACAGATTTTATGATGTAGGCATTGCAGAGCAACACGCTGCGACTTTTGCTGCTGGTATGGCAGTAAATGGGTATAAGCCTTATTTTGCGGTGTATTCGACTTTTTTGCAAAGAGCATTTGACCAAGTAATACACGATATATGTATTCAAAATCTTCCAGTTGTCTTAGCAGTAGATAGAGCTGGCCTTGTAGGAGAAGATGGAGAAACGCATCAAGGTGTGTTTGATATATCGTATTTAAGAATGATACCAAACATGATTGTTATGGCTCCTAAGGACGCTGATGAATTGGTTGAAATGATAAAATTATCAGGCTTGATAAATGGACCTTGTGCAATACGATACCCAAAAGGAAAAGCCGAAAATTACGATGTCAATAAAGAACCAAATTTTACATTAGGAGAAGCTGAAGTCATTAATGCTGGCTCTAACGTAGCGATTTTTGCCCTCGGCAAGATGGTGAAAATTGCATTAAGTGCGTCTTTAAGGCTTAAATACAATTCTATAAACCCCTACATAGTGAATTTAAGGTTTGCTAAGCCTTTAGATGTGGATACAATTATAACAATTTCGAAAAAAGTTGATTATATATTTACATTAGAAGACAATGTACTTATAGGTGGCGTTGGAAGTGCAATATTGGAGCTATTAAATGAAAATAATATATGCAAGAAGTTCTACAGATTTGGATTTCCTGATAAATTCATAGAACATGGCGATGTAGAAAGTTTATTTAAAAAATATGGATTGGACAGTGATTCTGTGGCAGAAAAAATAATAGAATTGGTGATGTCATGAAAGATAAAGAAAGAGCAGATTTATTATTGGTACAAAAAGGTTTTTTCACATCAAGAGAAAAAGCTAAAGCTTCTATAATGGCAGGAGAGGTTTTTGCAGACGGAAAGAAGATAAATAAGGCTGGAGATATTATAAGCGTTTATTCAAGTTTAGAAATAAAAGCGAAAAGCAACCCTTACGTAAGTCGAGGCGGTCTGAAGCTTGAAAAGGCAATCAAATACTTTAATATTGATGTTAAAGACAAAATAGCAATGGATGTGGGCGCATCAACTGGTGGATTTACAGATTGCCTTCTAAAAAATGGAGCAAAAAAAGTTTATGCTATAGATGTAGGGTATGGTCAGCTTGATTGGAGTTTAAGAAACGATGAGAGAGTTATAAACATGGAAAGAACAAATATTCGCTATCTCGATGATTTGCCTGATATTGTCGATATAATTACAATAGATGTGTCATTTATATCGCTTGCGATAGTTATACCATCTGTAAAAAAGTTTCTAAAAAATGGTGGTGAATTAGTATCTCTTATAAAACCACAATTTGAAGCTGGAAGAGAGAAAGTTGGGAAAAATGGGGTTGTAAGAGATAAAAGTGTCCATATAGAAGTGATAAATAAAATAATAGATGTTTTAAAAGATCTGTCATTTAGTGTGAAAGGCATTACTTTTTCACCTATAAAAGGACCAGAAGGCAATATAGAATATTTGATTTATGCAAAAAATGAAAAAGATGTAGATTCTGATCTTGATGTAGAAGGATTAGTAGAGTTGTCTCATGATACTCTTAATGAAAATAAAAAGCAAAATAAAGAAGGAAAATAAAAAGTTTTGTAGAATTATGAATTTATGATACTATTTATGTGGTGATTAAATGAAGAACATTTGTGTTATACCGAATATTCATAAGGACAAAAATTTGAGGACTACGAGAAGTTTAGTCGAGTGGATCATCCAGCATGGATATAAACCAATACTAAACGAGGTTGTCGCACAGAAAATCGGCTTTTTTGAATATGGTAAAAGCGGAACAGAGATTTTTGAAAACAGTGATTTTATCGTGGCTTTAGGGGGAGATGGGACAATTCTAAACGTTGCCAGACAATGTGCATCTTTTTCTACGCCTATCCTTGGCGTAAATTTGGGACATTTAGGTTTTTTAGCGGAAGTTGATGCCGAAAATGTAATTGAAGCAGTAGAAAAGATTGTTAACGATGAATTTTTTATAGACAAAAGGATGATGTTGGAAGCGAGCATAATCAAAGAGAATATGGAGGCGGTTAATCTTATAGCTTTAAATGACATTGTGGTGACGAGAGGCTCTTTTTCCAGAATGGTCAAATTAAAAGTATTTGTGAATGAACAGTACGTTAATACATATCTTGCTGATGGGATAATTATATCTAGCCCTACAGGTTCAACAGCGTATTCTTTGTCAGCAGGTGGACCGATAGTGTACCCTAATCTGGAGTTGTTTGTAATAACGCCTATATGCCCTCATACACTGCATTCAAGGTCTATTATAGTATCAGAAAAAGACAAAGTAAAGCTTGTTATAGTAGGGGAAAATCAAGATGTAATGGCGACAACAGACGGACAACAAGGCTACAAACTAAACAGTGGTGATACAATTTATGTAAAAAAAAGCAATAGATACACTAATTTGATACGCTTAAAAAGCATGAACTTTTTCGAACTTCTGCGCAGTAAATTATCAGAGAGGAATTTCAACATTTAATGAGGAGTGTTGTTGATGATGAAATTAGCAAGACATGCAAAGATTCTTGAAATAATAAGTAAAAATGAAATTGAAACACAGGAAGAATTGGCAGATGCCCTTCAAAAAGAAGGCATAAAAGTCACACAAGCGACAGTATCCAGGGATATAAAAGAGCTAAGACTTATAAAAGTATTGAGTGCAGACGGCAAAAAGTACAAATATGCGCCAATGAAAAACCAAGATACCAAAGTAACTGACAAATTGGTTGCGCTTCTATCTGGAATAGTAGGAATAGATTATGCTGGAAATACTATAGTAATTAAAACACTTTCTGGAACTGCACCTGCTGCTGCAGAAGCTTTGGATACATTAAATTGGAATGAGGTAGTAGGAACTCTTGCAGGAGATAATACTATATTTATGCTTGTGAGATCGGAAGATGCCGTCAAAGAAATTATAGACAGGATTAATGAATTGATTAAATGAATGTTTTTTAAGGGGGATTACGATGATCCTTACATTGAACATAAAAAATATAGCTTTAATCGATGAGGCTGAGATTGATTTTGACGATGGCTTAAACATTCTTACTGGAGAGACAGGTGCTGGTAAATCTATAGTTATAGATTCAATGATGCTTTTGCTGGGTGGGAGAGCAAACAAAGACATTATCCGGAATGGTGCTCAAAAGGCTACAGTTGAAGGTGTTTTTTTAGTAGATTCAAATACTGATGTTATACATAAGATTTTAGATGAAGCAGGTATTGAACATGAAGATGATGATACTCTGATTATCAGTAGAGACATAACAGAAAACGGAAGAAACTACTGTAGAGTTAATGGCAGAATAGTGCCTTTATCTTTTTTAAGCAAATTGGGAACGTATTTGGTTGACATATTAGGTCAACACGAGCATCAGTTTCTGTTAGATAGCAGTAAGCATTTGTCAATATTAGACAATTTTCAAGATAAGAATTTTTTTGATTTAAAAGGCACGTTAAGGGATTTATTAAGTGAATACAATATTCTCAATAAAAGGCTAAAGGAATTTTATTCAGATGACAAAGAAAAGATGTCAAAAATAGATCTTCTTAAGTATCAGATAAATGAAATAGAATCTGCAAAGATAAAAAAAGGAGAAGAAGAAAATTTACTTGAAAGGCGAAACATATTAATAAATTCAGAAAAATTATTTAATTCTATGAATGAATGCTACAATTTGCTTTATAAAGGTATTAATGACAACACATCAGTTTTAGACAATCTCAGTGTAGTTTTAAAAAATTTAGATGTCTCGTATAAAATAGATCGAAGGCTTGAGAAATTGAAAGAAATGATTCAAAGTGCTTTATATACATTAGATGATTGTTCTATTCAAATCAGAGATTACATTGAAAATATTAATTTTGATGCAAATGAGTTAAATGAAATTGAAAAAAGATTGGACATACTGGGGAATTTAAAGAGAAAATACGGAAGGACGATTGAAGAAATAATTAGATATAAAGAAGAGAAAAATGATGAACTTACAAAGTTGTTAAACGCGGA
The DNA here is from genome assembly GCF_009905255.1 of Thermoanaerobacterium aotearoense. Taxonomy (NCBI): domain Bacteria; kingdom Bacillati; phylum Bacillota; class Clostridia; order Thermoanaerobacterales; family Thermoanaerobacteraceae; genus Thermoanaerobacterium; species Thermoanaerobacterium aotearoense. Next base: position 1,339,814 of record NZ_CP047602.1, read on the forward strand.
AGAAGAAATACATAAGATAAACAAAGAAAAAGAAGAAATCATGCAGAAAATAAAAATGATTTCCGATGAAATACATGAAATGAGAAAAAATGTAGCAGATTTTCTTGAAAAGAAAATAAGTGATGTCTTGAGTGAGTTAAATATGCCCAATACGATTTTTAAAGTCGATATTAGAAAGAAAGATGTGGCAAATGAAAACGGCATGGACGAAGTAGAGTTTTTAATATCGACTAATATCGGTGAACCTTTAAAGCCACTTGATAAAATAGCGTCTGGCGGTGAGTTATCGAGAATTATGTTGGCTTTAAAGACTATTTTAGCTGATTTTGATGGCATATCTACATTAATATTCGATGAAGTAGATACAGGAATAAGTGGCAAAGCGGCACAATCTGTGGCACAGAAAATAGCTTTGATTTCAAGAAATCGCCAAGTTATATGCGTTACTCATCTACCTCAAATAACATCCATGGCTGATTCGCATTTTAAAATTTCAAAGGAATTTGACGAAGACAAAACTTACATAAAAATTGAAAAATTGGATTATGAAGGAAAAATAAAAGAACTATCGAGAATAATCAGCGGTTCTGTTGTTACAAACACTACTTACAGTCATTCGAAGGAGCTAATTGAATTAGCAGAAAACTACAAAAAAAGTTTAATTTAAAAGATACGGTTCAAGCCGTATTTTTTTATTTTTTGCATTAGAAAAAAAGTCATTAATTGACTTAGAAATCTAACTTTTTATTGACAGTATATAAATCATTCTAAAAGGTTAATTTAATCATAGCAAATTTATTTGAGGGAGTGATTAAATTGAATCGCAATAAGATTAAATATTTAATTTTTGCTTTTTTATCCGCTTTAATAATATATATAAATTATACACCTGCAATTAAGAGTGTTTACCAGACTCCCAACTATTATAAATTTTTTGAAGGAGAAAAAGTAAAATTTAATTTTAATTTACCACTTAAAGTAGGCTTTTATACAGATAGACAAGGTATTGTAAAAATAGATAATGATGAAAGTGGCAATAATATTTTAAATCTTGACAAGCCATTTTCTGTCGAAACTCTAAACCGTGGGAAAGTAAATATAAACTTCAGGTTATTTGGGATATTTCCAATAAAAAGTATTTATGTTGATGTTATTCCAACAATAAAGGTAATTCCTGGTGGCGATTCAATTGGAGTTAAGCTTAACACAAAAGGAGCCCTTGTAGTAGGGTATTCTGATATAATAGGAACAGATGATAAAATTTACAGTCCATACCGAGAAGGAAAAATACAAATAGGTGATATAATTCTTGAAGTTAACAACATAAAGATTAATTCTGCTGATGACATTACAGACATTATAAATAAGCAAAAAGATACAATGGTAACACTTAAAATAAGTAGAAAAGGCAATATTGTTTATTCAAAATTACATCCGGTTTTGGCTAAAGATGATCAAAAGTATAAGCTGGGATTATGGGTAAGAGATCATACGGCAGGTATTGGAACGTTGACATTTTACACTGAAGATAAAAAATATTATGCTGCTTTAGGACATGCTATTACCGATATAGACACAGGAGATATTCTGTCGGTTAACAACGGACAAATAATGAAGTCCAAAATAACATCTGTAAGTAAAGGGAAAAGAAGTAGTCCTGGAGAGCTTAGAGGTATTTTTTTAGAAGAAGTTGACACAATAGGTGATATTGAAAAAAATACTGAATATGGCATATATGGAAAGATAATTAATCCAAATGGTATAAATTTAAAACCAATGCCAATAGGTTATCAATCACAAGTTATTGAAGGACCGGCAAAAATCCTTACGACAATAGACAATACAGGAGTAAAGGAATTTGACATTCAGATAATAAAGAAAGTTGAACAAAAGAATCCAAATCAAAAAGGAATGATAATAAAAATTGTAGACAAGGAATTGTTGGATAAAACAGGCGGTATTGTTCAAGGAATGAGTGGAAGTCCAATTATACAAAATGGCAAGCTTATAGGTGCTGTAACGCATGTTTTTGTCAATGATCCAACTAAAGGATATGCAGTATATGCTGAATGGATGATAAATGAGATGGAAAATTTACACCATGACGAAAATGTGTTTAAAAATTAGGGATTACATTTTTCCCTAATTTTTTTATTGTTAAAAGAAGGAAATTCTAATTTTATGTAGAATATTATAAAGTAGATTTGTTTTTTATAAAATGGCATAAGGAGGGGCGTTTGTTGTTAAAGAAAATTAAATTAGGAATTTGTGATGATAATAAGGAATTTGTCGGTATAATGGTTGACTACCTGTCATCAAAAGAAAATATCGAAATTGTAGGTGTTGCAAATGATGGCAATCAAGCAGTAAAACTTATTCAAGATAATGATTTAGATCTTTTAATCTTGGATATCATAATGCCGTATTTAGATGGCATTGGAGTCTTAGAAAAAGTCAATGAACTAAAGAAAAAGAGACCTAAAATAATCATTTTATCGGCGGTAGGTCAGGAAAAAATTACACAAAGAGCAATAAGTCTTGGTGCAGATTATTACATCTTAAAACCGTTTGATTTAGAATTGCTTTCTAAAAGAATAACAGAGATAATGGAGTATCAGCCTGATGTGGTGTCAAAGGCTGTCATGCCTATAATTGGAGACAAAAAATCTGTCGACTTAGAAACTCTTATAACACAGGTTATCCATGATGTGGGAATACCTGCACACATAAAAGGTTATCTGTATTTAAGAGATGCCATAACGTTAGTAATAAGTAATATTGAATATTTAAATTCTGTAACGAAGCTTTTGTATCCCAAGATAGCTGAAAAATATGAGACTACGCCCAGTAGAGTAGAAAGGGCTATAAGACATGCGATTGAAGTTGCATGGAGCAGAGGTAAAGTCGATGTTTTAAATGATCTATTTGGCTATACAATTAACGATGAAAAGGGGAAACCGACCAATTCAGAGTTTATCGCGCTTATTGCTGACAAATTAAGATTGAGTTTAAAGGCAAACTGAAAAATGCGGTGAGTGGTTCACCGTATTTTTTGTTTTACCTTGTAGAAAATTGTGCTATAATAAACAAAGAAAAGATGTATGGAGGTTTTACCATGCAAATTACCGGCACAGTTAAAATGGACAAAAGAACAAAAAATCTGGCAAAGCGCATAGGTCCTGGAGAAATCGCTGTAATAGATCATGTTGACATCGACGAAATTGGCGCTGAATCTTTGATAGAAAAGAAGATTTTGGCTGTTATAAATGCCAATAAATCGATAAGCGGCAGATATCCTAATTTAGGCCCTTCTATTATAGATAAGGCTGGTATTCCTATTATAGATGAAGTTGGCGAAGATATATTTGATCTGCTAAAAGAGAATGATAAGATTACTATAATCGACAATGAAATATATAAAGATGGCAAATTGATAAAAAGAGGAAAATTGCTTACACATGATGTCATTAATTACAAAATGGAAGAGTGCAAGGAAAATCTCGAAGTCGAATTGGATAAGTTCATTGAGAATACACTTGAATATGCTAAAAAAGAAAAATCGTTTATTTTAGGTGATATTGAAATACCAGACGTAAAGACAAAATTTAAAGATAGACAAGCGCTGGTTGTTGTAAGGGGAAAAGACTATAAGGAAGACTTATATACTATTAGGCAGTATATAACAGATGTAAAACCCATATTGATAGGAGTAGATGGTGGTGCAGATGCAATACTGGAATTTGGCTTGACTCCTGATATCATAATTGGAGACATGGATAGTGTAAGCGATAAAGCTTTGAAAAAAGCAAAGGAGATAGTAGTTCATGCCTATCCAAATGGCAAGTCTCCTGGGTTAGAAAGAGTTAAATCATTAGGACTTGATGCACATATATTTAAAGCGCCAGGAACAAGTGAAGATATTGCTATGCTTTTAGCATATGAAAAGGGTGCAGATTTAATAGTGGCTGTTGGCACTCATTCCAGTATGATCGATTTTTTAGAAAAAGGAAGGAAAGGAATGTCCAGCACATTTCTCGTAAGATTGAAGATTGGATCGAAGCTTATTGATGCTAAAGGGGTTAATAAACTATACAGAGAAAATTTTAGGCTTTCATATGTTTTTAGTATTATATTTGCTGCAATGGTTCCACTTAGTGTAATAGCTTATTTTTCACCACCTATGCAACAGCTTTTAAAACTTTTGCAGCTGAGGATAAGGCTTTTAATAGGATTTTAGGAGGAGATCTATGAACGTAAATATTAGATATTATGTGTTGACGATAGCAGCAATTTTTATGGCATTGGGTATCGGCATATTTATAGGCTTCATGCTGGACGGACAAAAAGTTTTTTCTGAACAGCAGGAAACGATCATAAATCAGTTAGAGCAAAAATTTAAAGATATCCAAACTGAAAATTCCAATTTAAAGGACAATGTACAAAGTTTGAATAAGCAACTTGACTATATGAACCAATACGGGAAAATTGTCTTTCCTGAGCTTGTAAAAGGACGCTTAAATGGTGTAAAAGTTGCAATAATTGAAACAAACAATGATTTTATCTATCCAGGCTTAAGGAATGCTTTGATGAAGGCAGGTGCAACAATATCATCTGTTACAATATTTAAAGATGATTTGAATAATTTAGATCAGTCTGAGAAAGATGATTTAATAACGAATTTGTCTAAATACGGCAATGTTGATAGCAATCATCTTATAGAATCTTTATCTGAAAAGTTAACTGAAGTTCTTGTTACCGGACAAGATGGAGAATTGATAACTTATTTAAAAGATAAAGGTTACATCGACTTTACTGGTACACCTGGAAATACAGATTTTATTGTTTTGGCAGGTGGCAGCAATCTTAAAAATAACAATTTAAATATAGTAGATATTCCAATAATAAAGCAATCGAAAATCTTAAATGTGCCGATTGTTGGGGTCGAGCAAAGCGATGTGAAATATTCTTACATGGATGCGTACAGAAAACAACACTTGTCAACTGTTGATAACATAGATACGATTATAGGACAAACTTCTTTGATAATGGTGATGCAAGGCAAAGATGGTAATTATGGGATAAAAACTGGAGATACATCGATTATGCCCGATTCTTTTATAGAATATCAACAGAATCAAAATCAAAATAAGACAAATTCAAACGAGGTGAAATGATGGCTGTAAGTGTTTTAATACCGGCATACAATGAGGGCAAGAGAATCGTTGATACAATAAAAGGTATGGAGAATATAGAAGAAATTGATGAGATCATTGTTATAAATGATGGTTCTACAGACGATACAGCAGATAAAGCTAAAAAAGCAGGAGCAAAATTGGTGAACTTAAAAAATAATTCTGGTAAAGGAAGAGCTTTAAAAGAAGGATTAAAGTACGTTAAAAATGATGTTATCGCTTTTATTGACGCAGATGTTGGTTTAACTTCTCGAGAGGTAATCAAATTAATAAGTCCTGTTTTAAATGGCGATGCGGATGTTACTGTAGCCAGATTTCCTAAAGTCAATGTTAAATCAGGGTTTGGATTTGTAAAGAGATTAGCAAAATACGGTGTAAAACTGCTTACTGGTCATGATTTTGATTCTACACTCTCTGGCCAAAGAGTTTTTAAAAAAGAAGTGCTTGACAACATAAAAAAATTTTATGGTGGTTATGGCATAGAAGTCGGTATGACAATCGACATATTTAATTTAGGATATAAGATTAAAGAAGTAGATGTTGATATGACGCATTCCGTTACATTAAGAGATATTAAAGGTTTTATTCACAGAGGCAGACAATTTCTCGATATACTTAAGGTTTTATTAATAAAAGCGATATTTAAGGACCGGTGATAAAGTGTCATTATTAATAATTTTTATCATATCTTTTTTACTAATGATAGTAATTCAAAAATTTATAATTCAGATATTAGACAAAGATGTGTGTTTAAAGCCTAATTATAAAAATGTTTTGATTCCAGTATGTGGCGGAATAGCTTTTGTTCCAACTATATTTGTTGCAACGATTATCTCAAAGTTTGTTGGGCTTTCTGATGAAATGACACCGATTTTTTTAGTTTCTATTATATTGATGTCTTATGTAGGTTTAATCGATGATTTATTAGGAGACAGGAGTGTGACAGGATTAAAAGGTCATATTAAATCGCTTTTGAACATGAAATTGACAACAGGAGGTTTAAAAGCAGTAATAGGTGTTATAGTATCATTTTATATAAGCATAAATATCAGCAACAGATTAGCTGATATAATAGTTAACACAATATTGATATCTTTATTTACTAATTTTTTGAATTTACTTGATTTAAGGCCTGGAAGAGCTTGTAAAGCGTTCTTTTTTATATCCATAATTTTCTTATTAGCAGGCACCGGAAACTTTTTGATTTTACTGATTGTTCTGGGAGCTGCGATTGCCTTTATGCCGCTGGATTTAAAAGCAAAAATTATGTTGGGTGATACTGGCTCTAATATTCTTGGTCTTACATTAGGGATATCAAGTGTTTTATTGTTTAATTTCAATATAAAGTTAATTATTTTAGGATTTTTAATTTTAATTCATATTATTACTGAAAAATATTCATTGTCTAAAATAATAGAAAGGAATAAGTTTTTGAATTATTTAGACATGATTGGCAGAGGACGTGATTAGCTGTGATTTCAATTAAAAAAGGGATTGTAAAAAAGATTATATCAGAAAAGGCTGATATATGCTTTGTAGAGGTTGATGTAGAAGGAATTGTTTCAAAGGCGGTAAATTATAATAAAATTACAGGCATAATAAATGTTGATGATGTGGTTTATGTAAATCAAACGGCTAGAAATCTACAATTGGGTACTGGCGGGTATGACTTTGTCGTATTGAATACAAGATATGATACGTTTGAATATAAAAACATAGGGCATATAATGAAAATGCGCTATGCTCCAATGCAGATTAATGTGCTTTCGGTAGAAGAACAAGATAGTCCATACCATGATGTTTTTAATGACTTTAAAGGATTAGAGGGTATGCCTGTAATAGTAGCTGAACTCCACAGCATGTTGGCTCCTACTGCAATAGTACTGAAGAAACTAAGACCGTCGGCTAAAATATCATATATAATGACTGATTCTGCTTGCCTGCCTATATATTTCAGCAATACTGTCCATTATTTAAAAGAAAATAATTTTATCGATACCACAATTACTATTGGCCATGCTTTTGGAGGAGATTTTGAGGCTGTTAATATTTATTCGGCATTAATATGTGCAAAGGAAGTAGCCAAAAGCGACGTTACAATTGTGGCTATGGGGCCAGGCATAGTTGGGACAGGAACAAAATATGGATTTTCAGGCATTGATCAAGCCGCGATTATAGATGCGATTAATAAGATAAATGGCAATCCTATATTGATACCCAGGATTAGTTTTAATGATTCAAGAGAAAGGCACAACGGCATAAGTCATCATACTGTCACAGTAGTAGAACTTGTAAATAGCACATGTACTATTGTAGTCCCAAAACTGAAACATGAAAAACAGCTTATAATAAAAAAACAATTAGAAAATAATGCGTTTGACAAAATGAATAAACGCTTTATTGATATTGAAAAATATAGAGAGTTGTTGCACAATGTAAAAGATATTAAATTCACTACTATGGGAAGAGGACTTGATGAAGAAAGCGAGTTTTTCGATGCTTGTATTGCTGCAGCAGTTTATTGTTCGGATCTATTAATGGTTGATTAACTCATAAAGCGTTTTGTACTTAGAAGAAAGTTCATTTAAAAGCTTTAAAAGCTGGCGAAATTTGCCTGTAAAATAAATTTTGTTTTCGTATATGATCATCACATTCATCTCCTTTAATGTTATCTTATGCAAGTTAAGTAAAAAATATACTGATTAGAAAGGATCGTATAAAATGGAGTTAACTGAAGTAACGAAGAATTCAAATATTATATTTTCGGGTAAAATAATAAACTTAAGAGTAGATGATGTTGTTTTGCCAAACGGAAAGATAACAACAAGAGAAATTGTTGAACACAATGGTGGTGTTTCGATATTAGCGATAAACAAAAGCGGTAAAATAATCATGGTGGAGCAATACAGAAAACCTGCAGAGAAGATGTTGTTGGAGATACCTGCTGGAAAATTAAATATTGGAGAAGAACCTATAGAATGTGCAAAAAGAGAGCTAATGGAGGAAACAGGGTATATAGCGAAAGAGCTTAAACACTTGTTTTCATTTTATCCATCGCCTGGCTTTTCCACAGAAATTTTGCATCTATTTTTGGCGAATGATTTAGAAAAGGGTGTATCAAATACAGATCCAGATGAATTTTTGAACGTCCATGAGTATACAGTCGATGAGATAAAAGGTATAATGCAAAAAGGCTTGATTGAAGATGCAAAAACACTTATTGCGTTATTGTATTATATAAAGTGAAAAGGAGTTTAAAATGTACTATAATGCAGATTTACACGTTCACATAGGAAGGACTAAAAATGGTAGACCTGTTAAGATCACCGCTTCACCAAACCTAACGATTGAAAATATATTAAATAAATGCATTGAGAAAGGCATAGATATCGTTGGAATTGTTGATTGTGCCGCTCCAGAAATTTTAGATGAAATAGAGCAACTGCTTGAAACTGAATGTGAATTGTATGAAGAACTTGGGGGTGGCGGGATTTTATTTAAGCAAAAGGTATCATTGCTGTTGGTAAGTGAAATAGAGGTTGGTGGTGAATTGCGTGGTTCACCGCATTTGCTGTGTTTTTTGAAAGATATAAAATCAATGAGGAAGTTTTCTAAAGTCTTATCTAAACATATTAATAATTTAAATTTAAGCACACAAAGATGCAATTTAAATAGCGTGGAAATATTAAAAATTATAAAAGACTTAGGCGGATTTGTTGTACCTGCTCACATATTTACGCCATATAAAAGTTATTATGGAAATACGACAGATAGGTTAAATCATATATTTAATGAATATTTTGAAGAAATCGATGCTGTCGAGCTCGGATTAAGCTCTGATACTTTTTTGGCAGATATGATAAGTGAATTGAAAGGTAAAACTTTTTTAAGCAATTCCGATGCTCATTCTCTACAAAAGATTGGCAGAGAATTTAACGTATTTGACTTGCCTAAACCTGATTTTTTAAGCTTAAAAGCTGCATTACAATCCATGAAAGGAGTCATAAGAAATTATGGACTAAATCCTGCATTAGGCAAATATCATAGGACATTCTGTCTTGATTGCAATAAAGTTGCTAACGTAGATCCGCCTGCATATAAATGTACTTATTGCAACAGCAAGAATATAGTATTTGGGGTTTTAGACAGAATATACGAGATAAAAGATCAAGAAATGCTGCACCCACCATTTAGACCAGAATACGTATATCAGATCCCATTGGAATTTTTGCCTGGCATCGGGCCAAAAACAATCAAGAAGCTTACAAGAGAAGTTGGAAGCGAAATATACGTCACACATGAAGCGCCTTTTGAAGAATTAAAAAATGCAGTAGGTGAAAAAATAGCAAAGAATATCATAGATGCAAGATATGGCAATTTAAAAATTGAAACAGGAGGCGGCGGTATCTACGGGAAAATAATTTGAGGTAGTCATAATGTCCTTCTCCATGGCATAAATTAAAATATAATTTGAGGCAGGAGGAGGACGTTGCCTTGAAATATTTAAAAGAAAAGACATCTAAACACATTAGAGACAATTCGATATTATATATCATTATTTTAATGTCATTTATGATTGGCATAGCATCTGGTTCTTTTACAATAAATACGTTAAATGATGTACAAAAAGAAAATATGATGAAATACATAAAAAATTTTTATGTAATTATTAGTCAGATGAAAATAGTTCCAATTGAAATATTTAAACAATCTGTTTTAAATAATTTTGAAACGACGTTTGTATTGTGGCTTCTTGGAGCAACAATTATCGGAATTCCATTCATATTTATCGTTATTGGCATAAGAGGATTTTTATTAGGTTTTTCAGTTGGCTTTCTGATAAACCAATTGAAATACAAAGGAATTCTTTTTACGTTAGTTGCCATATTGCCTCAGAATATTCTTGTTTTAATTTCATTATTTTTTATTTCGGCAACGGCCGTCAATTTTTCGATGTATATATTAAAAAACCGAAGATTCAATATTAATGATTTATTTTCTCAATTTGTGACATATACTTTGTTGGTTTATTTTGCATTTTCGCTGATGATAGTTAGCGGGATATTTGAAGCATATATTACACCTAAAATACTCTATTTTTTAAAAAATATTATACAATAGGTAAGAAGGAAAAATAAAAAATATGTTGAATATTAAAATATAACTAAAATAATAGGGGTAATGCAGATGGAAAGTATTGTACAAGCTTTCATTGATTTTTTAAAAAATGACAAAAAGCTAAGCGATAATACGATTGAATCTTATAAAAGAGATATAACACAGTTTATGGAGCACTTAAAAGAAAACAACATCGAATATTACGATGTTAATAAAATAACAATCATTAGCTATTTAAATTTTTTAAAACATAAAAATATGTCGCAATCCACTATTTCTCGTCACCTATCATCCATAAAATCTTTTTACCAATACTTATTTATGAACAAGTTTATTGATAAAGAACCGGCGTATACTTTAGATGCACCAAAAATAGAGAAAAAAGTTCCTCTAACATTATCAGTAGAACAGGTTGACAAGCTTTTATCTCATGAATTCGAGAATAGTGAAAAAGGATTGAGGGATAAAGCGATATTAGAGGTATTGTATGCAACTGGGCTCAAAGTATCAGAGCTGATATCTCTGCGTGTAAAAGATGTAAATCTCAATTATGGGTATATCTATTGCAAAAGCTCAAAGGAAAGATTTATACCAATTGGAAATTCAGCTTCAAATGCACTTCAAAACTACATTTCTGTAAGGAGAAAAATAGATCAAGATGAATTCCTGTTTTTAAATTTAAGAGGTGAACCGTTAACTCGCCAGGGATGTTGGAAAATCATTAAAGAATATACCGATATAGTAAATCCTGGTTTTGACATAACGCCAAGCATATTGAGAAAATCTTTTGCAAAGCACATGTTGGAAAATGGAGCTGACATAAGAAGTGTACAGGAAATTCTTGGGTACAAATCTTTTAACCAAGGTGATTTGATTTCACTGATTTCAAAGTCAAAAATAAAAGAAGTCTACAAAAAATCGCATCCAAGAGCTTAAAAATTTAAGAATAATAATCCCTCCATTAGAAAAAATAATTTTAAGAGGAGGGATAAAATGTTGAAAAAAACACTATCATTTACATTAATATTTGTGCTTATATGTTCAGTGCTATTACAAAATTTTGCATATGCTGACAATTTTAATCTCAAGTCAAAATCTGCAATTCTTATGGACGCCAATACAGGTAAAGTTCTATATGAAAAAAATAGTCATGAAGAGCTACCTCCTGCCAGTGTTACAAAAGTAATGACTATGCTTTTAGTTATGGAAGCATTGGATTCTGGTAAAATCAAAACTACTGACAAAGTTGTGACAAGCGAACATGCTTATGATATGGGTGGCACACAAATTTATTTAGAGGTCGGCGAAGAAATGACGGTGGATGATCTGTTGAAATCTGTCGCGATGAATTCTGCAAACGACGCCTCAGTCGCATTGGCTGAATATATTTCAGGCAGTGAGGAAAAATTTGTGGAAGAAATGAACAAAAGAGCTAAAGAGTTGGGCGCAAAAAATACAAATTTTAAGAATGCATCAGGCTTACCTGAAGAGGGACACTATACTTCTGTTTATGATATGGCGCTAATATCCAGAGAACTTGTAAAACATAAAAATATATTTAAATATTTAACTGATAAAATTGATTCTGTCAGAAATGGTAAGTTTAGTTTAGCTAATACTAATAAGCTTCTTTGGAACTATCAAGGCGCAGATGGAATAAAAACAGGCTCTACTTCAGAAGCGTTGTATTGTTTATCTGCAACCGCCAAAAGAGGCGATACAAGATTTATAGCGGTGGTATTTGGAGCACCAGATTCTGCTACTCGCTTCAAAGAAGCTTCAAAATTATTAGATTATGGTTTTGCTAATTTTGAAACAAAAAAAGTCGTTGAAGCAGGCAAAGTATATGGCAACATAAAAGTTTTAAAAGGCCAACAAGATTACGTAAATGCTATTTCCAAAAATGATGAATATGTATTATTGAAGAAGGGTGAATCAAAAAATATAAAGCAAATAGTAAGCTTAAATAAATATGTCGATGCACCTGTGAAAGCCGGTTCAGAAATAGGAACAGTAAAAATATACGACGGCAATAATCTGATAAAGACAGTATCATTAATAGCTGATAAAAGTGTAAAAAGAACAAATTTAATAAATACTTTTGAAAAAATCTATAAATCGTGGGTAAAAAATACTAAAAGCTTATAAGCTTTTAGTATTTTTTTAAAATTTTCTATAGAAAAAAATTACAAATAAGGAGGAAATTGAGCTATGATGTAGAATAATATATTATGGAGGGATGAATATGGGAATAAAATTTGTAGAAAAAAATGACACCTTAATAGTAAAGATAAAAGGGGAATTAGATCATCATACATCGGATATTTTTAAAGATGCTATAAATACTGAATACCAGAAAGGATTTAAAAATATTATATTGGATTTTGAAAAATTGAATTTTATGGATAGTTCCGGCATTGGAATGATTCTTGGAAGGTATAAAATGGCTAAAGATAATGATGGCAAATTGGCGATTGTATGTGCTAATTCTCGACTTTTAAAAGTCATTGAATTATCAGGAATTTTAAGGATAATAAATTGCTATGATACAATAGAAGAAGCTATTAAAAACATGCAAAGGGGGATATAAATGAGTTATTCAAATAAAATGGAGTTAAAATTTTTAAGCAAGTCACAAAATGAGTCTTTTGCACGGACCGTTATTGCTGCTTTTGCAGCTCAATTAGATCCGACTGTAGAAGAAATAGCAGATATCAAGACGGCGGTGTCTGAAGCTGTCACAAATTCCATAATTCACGGCTATGAAGGCAAAATTGATTATATAATATTAAAAGCAGAGATAGAAGGTAACAAGTTAACAGTCGAAGTTATTGACAATGGTGTTGGGATAGAGGACATTGAAAAAGCGATGGAACCTTTATATACTACAAAACCTGATGAAGATAGATCAGGAATGGGTTTTACTGTGATGCAGACTTTTATGGATGAATTGGTTGTTGAATCAGAAAAAGGAAAAGGTACTAAGGTTAGAATGACCAAATACATCAATTCAGGTAAATGAGGTGCTGCTATGATTGATAAAGATAATGAAAGGAATGAAGATGTAAATGAACTTATAAGAAAATCTAAAAATAATGACAAGTCTTCGATGGAGAAATTGCTGAAAGAAAATAGCGGCCTTATTTGGAGCATAGTGAAGAAATTTTCTTACAGAGGATATGAGGCGGAAGATCTTTATCAGATTGGATGTATAGGGTTTGTAAAAGCCATTAATAAGTTTGATGAATCCTATAATGTGAAATTATCCACGTATGCAGTGCCAATTATAATAGGCGAAATAAAAAGGTTTTTGAGAGATGATGGACTTATCAAAGTTAGCCGGTCATTAAAAGAATTATCAAATAAAGCTTATTTTATGAAAGACAAATTGGAAAAGGAATTAAATAGAGAACCAACAATTCAAGAAATTGCTTCAAAGCTTAATGTTTCGGCAGAAGAAGTTGCAATGGCATTTGAATCTACTGCCGCTGCTGAATATTTGTATGATAATTCCAATCATAATGAGGATGACAATTTGCTTTTGATAGAAAAAATAGGGATCGAAGAACAGGAATACGAAATTGAAGATAGGTTGGCTTTAAGAATGGTTTTAAAAAATTTAAATTCTCGTGAAAGACAGATAATTGTTTTGCGGTATTTTAAAGACATGACGCAGACAGAAGTATCGAAAATCTTAGGCATATCTCAAGTGCAGGTATCAAGAATTGAAAAAAAGGTTTTAAAAAAACTAAAGGAACAGTTGCAAGAAGTGTAAAGTTATTTGCACTTCTTTTTGTATGAAAAAAACATATTGTCACATAATATTACTGTACCGAGGTGTTACAAATGAGAAAGCTTATTATAATTTTCTCAATAATTATATTTACTTTATCTGCTATTTACTTTTTAAAATTTAGCGCCAAAAAAGTACCAGATAGTGCTATACTTGTTTATTTAAAGGAGGAATTAGAATGGCTGTAGTTAAAATTTTAAATGTCGTTGGAGATTCAACTAAAAGCTGGGATGATGCTATACAAAATGCTGTTGCAGAAGCTGCAAAAACTGTAAACAATATATCTGGGATAGAAGTGTTAAACCAGACTGCCAATGTAAAAGACGGTAAAATTGTGGAATATAAAGCAAATATTCAGATAGCATTTAGAGTAGACAGATAAAAAGTGGGCAACCATAAGGTGCCCACTGTATATCAATTTATGGAGGTATTGAAATGGAAAAAGATATAAAAAAGCAACAAGAATACAAAGATATTGCACAAAAATATGAACCAAAGCCAACTCTTTTGAAAAATGTTTTATGGGCTTTTGTGGTAGGTGGGTTAATCTGCGATGTTGGTCAATTTTTTTTAAATTTGTTTGTAAAACGTGGAATGACTCCTGAACAAGCTGGAACTCCTGTTGCAATTATAATGGTTTTTTTAGGCTCATTTTTAACTGGAATTGGTATTTACGATGATATTGGACGTTTTGCAGGAGCTGGCTCTGTTGTCCCGATAACTGGTTTTGCAAATTCTATTGTTTCACCAGCTATGGAGTTTAAGAGAGAAGGATTTGTATTTGGAGCAGCTTCGAGAATGTTTAACATTGCAGGACCGGTCATAGTTTATGGTGTTGGTACTTCTATTATCGTAGGGATCATATACTATTTTCTAAAAGGGTGATTACTATGGCAATAAAAAAAGTTGGATCGCAAACTGTGAAATTCGCAAATCCGCCTTCTATTATATCGTCTGGCACAATAGTTGGACCAAAAGAAGGGCAAGGACCTTTAAAAGATTATTTTGACATGATTTTGACTGATGATACTTACGGTGAAAAAAGTTGGGAAAAAGCTGAATGTAAAATGTTTCAGGATTCTGTTAACTTAGCACTTAAAAAAGCAAGTTTAAATATTTCAGATATTGATTATTTGATAGGGGGAGATCTTTTAAACCAAATAATTACTTCTAGTTTTGCTGCCAGGCAATTTAATGTGCCTACATTTGGATTATATGGAGCTTGTTCCACAATGGCTGAAGGATTGTCGATAGCTTCTATGCTAATAGATGGAGGATTTGCAGATCATATTGTTGTTACAACATCTAGTCATTTTTCTACTGCAGAAAGACAATACAGATTTCCATTAGAGCAAGGTGTCCAAAGGCCATTCACATCCCAGTGGACGGTTACAGGATCTGGTTCATCGTTGTTGTCATCCAATGGCACAGGTCCATATATAACACATGTTACCACAGGGAAAGTTGTTGATTTGGGAATGAAAGACGCAAACAACATGGGTGCTGCTATGGCACCTGCTGCAGCAGATACAATTTTGACACATTTTAATGATACTGGTTTTACAATAGACGATTATGATTTGATAATAACTGGAGATATGGCGAGAGTTGGGAAAAGCATCCTAATGGAGTTGCTTAGAAAAGAAGGCATGAACATTGAAAATAAATACAAAGATTGCGGAATAGAAATATATGATGAGTCGCAAGATGTACATTCCGGCGGAAGTGGGGCAGGATGTTCTGCAGTAGTTTTAAATGGTTGGCTACTTCAACAGATAAAAAGCGGAATTTACAATAGGGTTTTATTTATCGCTACAGGGGCTTTGCTATCGCCAACAAGTACGCAACAAGGCGAGTCAATACCTGGTATAGCACATGCAGTCACAATTTCAAATTACGCGTAGAGGAGGTTGATACAATTGGATTATTTACGGGCTTTTCTCGTAGGCGGAATAATTTGCGTGATTGCTCAATTATTAATGGATAAAACAAAGCTTACACCTGCGAGAATTTTAGTTTTGTATGTTACAGTAGGAGCTATATTAGGTGGTATAGGAATATACAAAAAAATAATAGATTTTGGAGGAGCTGGTGCCACTGTTCCACTTCTTGGTTTTGGAAATTCTTTAGCACAAGGGGCAATCAAAGCAGTAAAAAAAGATGGCATTACTGGCGCTTTTACAGGTGGTTTGACGGCAACAGCAGGTGGTATTGCTGCAGCAATTTTTTTTGGTTATTTGTTTTCCATAATATTTAATCCTCGTACTAAAAAATAATCATTTATAGAAAAGCATAATTCATGGGATTATGCTTATTTTTTTGTGCAAATATGGTATAATAATTAAAGCATATTAGCGAGAAAGAGGGAGTTTTTATAGATAGAGATATACTTTTAATTTTAAAAGATATGTCGGAGAAAATTGGAGTAAATGCGTATATTGTGGGAGGATACGTAAGAGACAAATTGTTAAATTTAGAAAGCGACGATATTGATATTACGGTAGAAGGCGATGGAATAAAATTTGCTTTTATGCTCAATGAAATTTTAAATGGTGAGATGGAAGTACATGACAAATTTGAGACTGCCAAAATAAAAACAAAAGATTTTGAGTTGGATATTGTGTCTGCAAGAAAGGAACGTTATGAACGTCCTGGAATGTTGCCAGTCGTACAACGAGCCAGTCTTGCTGATGATATTAAAAGAAGAGATTTTACGATAAATATGCTGGCATTAGATGTAAAAACAAATCAAATCATTGATATATATAACGGTGGAAACGACATAAAAAATAAATTAATTAGAGTCGTGCATGATAAAAGTTTTGTTGACGATCCAACGAGGATTTTTAGAGCAATAAGATACAGCGGAAGATTAGGTTTTAAAATAGAGCAACATACTGAACGGTTGTTGAGGAAGTCTATATCTGACGGTGATATTTTTAATGTATCTGCCGATAGAATTATGAATGAAATTTATTTGATATTAAAAGAAAAGAAACCTGAACCTATAGTAGAGTTGATGAAGTATTATCAGATTAATAAGGAATTATTTTGCGGCATAAAGATTAATGCAACAAATTTGAATACAAGCCCTAAAGAAGGCGATATATTATTGTATAGATTTTTGTTGCTTTTCTACAATGCCACAAAAGAAGATGCTGATTGTTTAATTAGAAAATACAATTTAAAACGAGAATATTTAAGTGGATTATCTGATATTCTGAATATAAAGATGAATATGTCTAAGCTAAATGAAAATGCATCTATTTTTAATACATTAAAAGATAAGAGGATAGAAGCAATATCTGCAGTACATATTATGGAAGACTTAAATACAAAACAAGCCATCGAAAAATATTATGATATGGTGAAATTAAAAAGATTAGAAATAAATGGCGACGATATAAAAAGATTAGGACTTCAGCCGTCACCAATTTACAAACAAATTTTAGATAAAATATTGCTGGATAAAATTTCAGGCAAGATAAAAGATCGAGAAGATGAGATTAGGAGTCTATTACATTATGTAGAAAAAGTCAAAAGAGGTGAAAAGATTTGAGTACATTATTAAGCTATTTAATTAGAATTCCGGCGCTGATAATCGCAATGAGTTTTCATGAATTTAGCCATGGATATGTAGCAGATAAATTAGGCGATCCTACGCCTAGGCAAAGCGGAAGACTTACATTAAATCCACTGGCCCACATAGATCCTTTAGGACTAATTATGCTGTTTATTATATACTTTGGTTGGGCTAAGCCATTACCAATAAACCCATATTATTTTAAAGACAGAAGAAAAGGCGTTTTATATGTGGCTCTGGCTGGTCCCCTTTCTAACGTTTTTTTGGCTATAATAACGCGAATTCTGATGTTTTATGTTGGAAACATTCCTGTATTAGGACTTTTTTTGACTATACTATATCAATACAATTTGGTTTTTGCTGTGTTTAATATAATTCCTATTCCACCGTTAGATGGTTCAAAGGTTTTGTGGAGCATTCTTCCTCAGAAAGAAGCGTATATCTATTCGCAATATGAACAATATGGACAAATTGTTTTGCTATTGCTTCTATTTACAGGAATAATTAATTTATTTATGACTCCGCTAATGATGGGATTAGATAGATTAATTTCTAAAATAATTTTGTTTCCGTTTGGAGTGGGATAATGTATAATATCAAAATAGAATCTTTTGAAGGGCCTTTTGACCTTTTGTTTCATCTGATAGAAAAAAATGAAATAGATATAAAAGACATACCGATAGCATCTGTTTTTGATCAATACATGGAATATTTAAAGGCAATGCAAGAAATGGACTTGGATATTGCGACAGAGTTTATTTTAATGGCTGCTACATTGCTGGAGATAAAATCAAGTATGCTTTTGCCAAAGCAAAATGCCGAAGGGCAGCAAATGACAATAGCTGATGCAGATCCTCGAGAAGAATTGGTGGAAAAGCTGATTGAATATAAAAAATATAAAAGTATCGCAAACAGGCTGAAAGATTTAAATACATTAGGCACTAAATTTTTTAGAGATGAGCCTGAAATAAAATACGTTGATAAATCGCTTTGTCTTAATTATTCAGCTATCGACTTAAAAAAAGCTTATATGAAGATTCTTCAAAAGTCCAACAACAATGTTATGCCAATTAGATATGCAAAAGATCAAATTACAATTGATGACAAAATAAAGGAGATATTAAAGAAACTAATAGTTACCCCTGTGATTAAATTTGGCGATTTTTTAAAGAATTTACGTAAGTTGGAAAAAATTGTTTCGTTTGTAGCACTTTTAGAATTGATTAAATTAAATAAAGTTGCGGCTGAACAAAAAAAGACATTTGGAGACATAATTATAAAAAGTCTAAAGAGGTGAAATAATGGATATAGATTTCATAATAGAGTCCATACTATTTGCCGCTGGCAGACCTGTAAAGATAAAAACTTTAAGTGACGTATTGAATATATCTTCAAGGGATGTTATTGAATCTTTTAATAGGTTAAAAACCGGTTATGAAAGAGAAAATAGAGGTGTAAAAGTCTCAATGATAAATGATTCAATAGTGATGTCTTCAAATGAAGTATATGCAGACTATATAAAAAAGGCTTTAGGCCTTGATATAAAGCAAGGATTATCTCAAGCTGCTTTAGAAGTTTTGTCTATAATCGCTTATAATCAGCCTATTACAAGAATCGACATAGAAAAAATAAGAGGTGTAAAGTGCGAGAAAGCAATTAACACCTTATTAGATTTTAATTTAATCAAAGAAGATGGAAGAATAAATGCTCCAGGCCGTGCAATACTTTATTCTACAACTGATGATTTTCTGAAGTATTTTAATTTGCCTTCTTTAAAAGATTTGCCCCCATTAGATGATATTACTTAGTATTTTATTTTTATTATTGAAAACAATATATTTGAGAAGGTGAATTGATGTTTTCTCTTTATATATTATTAATTTTGCTTGTAGTAATATTTATTTTTATTTACCCTATGACTTTTAAAATGCACTATGACAATTATGGTGTAAATTTTATTTTGAATATATACATATACATTGTTCGATTTGCTAAGATTGCCAGCCTAAACGTTAATTATAAAAGAATTGATGAAAATGATAGAGTAGAGTTGTCATTAAAAATATTTGGAATTAGATTGATGAATGTAGTCGTTGATATTGTTAATTTTACTCTAAAAGACAATAGACCTGTAATAAAGTATGAAGTTCATAAGGCCTTTTTTTTAAAATTTCCCCAAAAATCAGAAAAGAGAAAAATGCTAAGTTTACATGATGTACATAGAATAATAGATTTATTTAATTCAAATAAGATTATGATTTATGAAATGAGCAAAAGCATTAAAAGGTCTATAGTAATTAGAAAATTAAGATTAAACATAGATGAGGGATTTAACGATGCAGCTTTTACATCCATTGTATATGGAATCATTAATTCTGTAATTTATACGCTAATTGTTCCTGTCTATTGCAATATAAAATTTTTAACTAAGCCTTACATATCTATAAACCCTCATTTTGGAGAAAATATTTTAAAAAGCGACTTTGATTGCATATTAGATTTTAGATATGGTAATATTATAGTTAATGGTATTAAATTCTTAAAAAATTTTAAACGGAGGTGATTTTGGATGAGCGATCATCCTATTGAAGGATTAATGAAGACGACTATGGAGAGTCTTAAGGAAATGATAGACGTAAATACAATCGTTGGGGATGCGGTAGAAGCTCCGGACGGAACAGTGATCATTCCAATTTCAAGGGTAACATTTGGTTTTGCTGCTGGTGGTGGAGAATTTCAGATGACGCAAAATAAAGACAAAGAACAAAATCAAAATAATGGACAAACAAACATGCCATTTGGCGGTGGTAGTGGTGCAGGCGTTTCTTTGCAGCCAGTTGCATTTATGGTTGTAGGACAAGGACAGATAAGGCTTTTGCCGGTAAATCAAAATGCTATGGTTGAAAGAATAATCGATTTAGCACCTAAGTTGATGGAAGAACTTCAAAATGTTTTTAGCAAAAACAAGACTTATAAAAAATCAACTCCAATAACTGTAACAAATAACATAGATTGATTTATTAGGTAGTAAGCGGGTCATAATGTGAGGTATTAACTTTCAAGGAGGACAGTAATGAAGAAGATACTTTTATTCGTGCTTATTTTTACTTTCCTTATGACCCCTATAAACATAGAAGCCGAAAATTTAAAGTCTCCTCAAATTGCTGCAAAAGCTGCAATTGTAATGGATCAGAGATCGGGCAGAATTCTTTTTGAAAAAAATATAAGTGAAAAACTTCCTATGGCAAGTACAACCAAAATCATGACATTGCTGTTGGCTTTAGAATACGGCAATTTAAATGACATTGTAACCGTCAGCAAAAAAGCTGCAAGTGTAGGTGGGTCTTCAATATGGCTTTCGCCTGGAGAAAAAATTTCAATGATAAATTTATTGTACGGTTTGATGTTGAATTCAGGGAATGATGCTGCAACTGCGATTGCAGAACATATAAGCGGCAGTGTTGATAAGTTTGTGGAGCTTATGAACAAAAAAGCTAAAGAAATTGGAGCATATAATACAAATTTTGTCACACCTTCAGGTCTTGATATCGGAATAGACAACCATTATACAACTGCTTATGATTTAGCTTTAATTACAAGATATGCTTTTAATAATTACAATAAATTTGCTGAAATAGTATCAACAAAAGAAAAGACGATTCCTTGGGATGGAAAAGGATACGACAGATATCTGCGAAATAAAAACAAGATGCTTTGGCAATATGAAGGAGCAGATGGAGTAAAAACAGGATTTACTAATAAGGCTGGTAGATGCTTAGTTGCTTCAGCAACGAGAAATGGTCAAAGGTTAATATCTGTAGTATTGAACAGCGGCCCAATGTGGGAAGACACGCAAAAAATTTTAGATTATTCTTTTGCAAACTATACTCCAATTAAAATCATTTCGAAAGGTCAGATGGTAAAGACTATAAGTGTTGTCAATGGCAAGGGAAAATATCTGCCTCTTATATATAATAGTGATTTTATATTGCCAATTTCAAAAGATGAGGAGATAAATGTTAAAATTGATTATAGCCTACCTAAATCCGTAAAAGCACCGATAGGAATTGGAGAAAAGGTAGGAGTAGCAATTGTAAAATTGAATGATAATCAGATTGCGACTATCGATGTTGTTGCAGGCAAAAACGTTGATGAAAGAGATTACAAGTTTAATTTTAAAACCATCATAAAGAATTGGATTGACATACTCCAATATTAAACTCCTGGTACGTACCAGGAGTTTTTTGTAACCTTTTTTTTATTTGAGAATAACATAAATATGTAAAATTTCTTTAGGAGATGGTTAAATGATCAATCACAGGCTTGAATGCATTGACATTGGTAGTGATTACTGTCCTTGCTATTTAGCAGAATTAAACGAATGTATTGTTTGTTCTCAATTGCAAGGAAAAGAATTTTGCGATTGCAATTGGAATGGTGTATGTGTATATCAAGATTTTATATGGTCAAAAAGAAAAGCGAAAGCAAAAAGGGAGACTATTGTGGCAGATATAATTGATAAACAAAATATAAATAAAAATTTAATTATATTGACGCTATCTGTGCCTAATAAAATGGCAAGAGATTTAAATGAACCCGGATCATATGTATTCTTAAGAAATGAATCAACTCCTTCTTTTTTCGACGCTCCAATGTCTGTAATGTACGCTGATGAGATAAATGGGATTATAAAAATTGCTGTACAGATTAACGGTCCTAAGACCAATGTAATTAATTCATGCGGTAAACGCGTTTTTTTAAGAGGCCCATATTGGAATGGATTGTTTGGACACAAATATATAAAAGGCACCAGAAATTCAAAATGCCTTGTAATATTAAGGGGTATAGCACAAGCACCTGGAGCAATAATCATAAACAAGCTATACAATAACAACAATGAAATAACTGTGATAATTGATAAGGGTAAAGTCGAAGAGTTTTTTATTTGGCAGTATATTAATAACTTTAATTTAAAAATAATTACGACAGATCTTTTAAGTAACGACGGGCAAGATATTTTAAAAAAAGCAATTGCAGACAACGATATTAAATTAATTTACAGTGGAGGTTCTGATGAACAACATCTGAATATATTAAATTATTTAGATTTACTTGATAGCAAAGCTTATTTTGCTGTATCAAACAATAATACAATATGCTGCGGAGAAGGCATTTGCGGCAGTTGTGAGGTCCAAATTGATGGGCAAAAAATAAGGTCATGTAAAGTTCAATTAGATGTTAGAAAAGCCATTGAAAGGAGAGTATTACATGGTTAAGGTTGTTGTTATTGGAGGCGGCTGGGCAGGATGTGCAGCGGCTCTTACGGCAAAAAAAGCAGGAGCTGAAGTCGTATTGCTTGAAAAAACAGATATGTTGTTAGGCTGTGGTTTAGTAGGAGGAATAATGCGAAACAATGGCAGGTTTACTGCCGCAGAAGAGCTGAAGTATTTAGGTGGACATGAATTGATTGAGATAACTGATATGTGTGCAAGGCATAGAAATATTGAATTTCCAGGTCATAAACACGCAAATCTTTACGACATAACTAAGGTTGAGCCTGAAATAAGAAAAATGCTATTAAATAAAGGAATTAAAATTAAATTTATATCTAGAGCGGCAGATGTAGTAATGGAAAACAAGACAAAAATCAAAGGTATTGTTTTAGACGATGAATCAGTTGAATATGGCGATGTATTTATAGAGACTACCGGTTCAACAGGGCCTATGGGAAATTGTTTAAGATACGGCAACGGTTGTTCAATGTGCATACTAAGATGTCCATCTTTTGGACCAAGGATAAGCATAAGTTACCGAGCAGGTGTTGAAGATATTTTAGGAATGAGATCTGATGAAGTTTATGGTGCCTTTAGCGGGTCTTGTAAGTTGAATAAAGATTCATTAAGCGATGAAATCAGAGAGAAGCTTGATAAAGAAGGTGTTGTCGTGTTACCAGTTCCTGAAGAAGATGTAAACATGGATAAACTGAATATAAAAGTATGTCAACAATATGCACTTCCAGAATACGCAAAGAATGTCATACTGCTTGATACTGGCCATGCTAAGCTGATGACCCCATTTTATCCTTTAGAAAAATTAAGAAAAATTCCGGGGCTTGAAAGAGCCAGGTTTGAAGATCCGTATTCTGGAGGAAAGGCTAATTCAATTAGATATCTCTCTATTGCTCCCAGGAACAATGGAATGAAAGTAAAAGGTCTTGATAATTTGCTTTGTGCAGGAGAAAAATCGGGGCTTTTTACTGGACATACAGAGGCTATGACTACCGGATGTCTGGCAGGGCACAATAGTGTCAGGTTGTCATTAGGAATGCCGCTTTTAGAATTACCAAGAAATTTGGCATCGGGAGATCTTATCGCCTATGAAAATGAATGTATAGAAACAAAAGAAGGATTGAAAAATCGCTATACGTTTGCAGGTGGAATATATTTTGAGAGAATGAAATCATTAGGGTTGTATACTACAAATACTGATGTGATTAGAGAGAAGGTAGAAAGAGATAATCTTATAGGAATATATGATGAAAAATTAGTTTAGGCAAGTTTAAAGCTTGCCTAAACTATTGTCTTTTGTATCAAAAAATGTTATATTATATGCGTTGTGCTGGGTGTATAATAAATGTGAGTGTGAAGTGTCATGGAAAGATTGCAAAAATATTTGGCTGAGTGCGGGATCGCGTCCAGAAGAAAATGCGAGCAATTGATTTTAGATGGAAAAGTTAAAGTCAATGGTGAAACTGTAAGAGAGCTTGGTGTCAAAGTTGACCCCAACAAGGATGTTATTGAATACAATGGTAAAGTAGTCACTAAAGTCAATAAAAATATATACATCATGCTAAATAAACCTGTAGGATATATTACGACGGTTAAAGATCAATTTGATAGGCCTTCGGTAATAGACTTAGTTAATATTGATGACAGGGTGTATCCAATCGGTCGATTGGACTACGACACTTCAGGACTGCTTTTGCTTACGAATGACGGTGATTTGGCAAATAAGCTCATGCATCCGAGGCATAATATTAACAAGGTATATATTGCGCAAATAAAAGGTGTGCCAGACAAAATGAAGTTGGATATGTTTAGAAACGGACTTCGCATTGATAATTATAAAACTGCCAAGGCTAAGATAGATATATTAAAAGTCGCAAACGGAAATTCTACCGTAAGAATAGTCATCCATGAGGGACGAAACAGGCAAATCAGAAAGATGTGTGAGTTAATTGGACATCCTGTATTAAAGTTAAAAAGAGTAAAAATAGGCAATTTGGATATTGGAAATTTAAAAACCGGACAATGGCGTTATCTATCTAAAGATGAAGTAGAATATCTAAAAAAATTATAGGAAGAGATGGTTTATGTTTAAAATCAAGTTTGCATTAGAAGAAGATTTAAAATATATAAAAGAAATTGCTGATTATTTTAAATTGCCTCTTTTGGTAGATCTAAGCAAATGTATCAATATGATAGCAACAGATGAAAAGCCTTTTGGCTTTATAACAATAAAAATAGATAATGATATAGCTTATATAATAGGACATGCTGTTTTGCCTGAATATCAGATGAAAGGTTATGGAACAATGCTTTTAAAGGTTGCATTGAACAACGTATATGACTTTGGAATTAAAAAGGCATGTATAAAAAATTCTATTAGAGATGATTTCTACATTGGAAATCATTTTAAAAAATCTGACAATGGTTTATATGTTGACATAGAAGAATTATTTAAAAAATAATTTAGGAGGAATGAAAAATGGAACTATGGTTTACTGAACATCACAACGATTCTATAGGTTATTCATTAAAAGTAAATAGAACATTAAATTCTGAAAATACCCAGTATCAAAAGCTAGACGTAATAGAGTCTGAATTTTACGGTAGGGTATTGATTCTTGATGGAATTTTACAGACGACAGAGAAAGATGAGTTTGTGTATCATGAGATGATAGTGCATGTTCCACTTTTTACTCACAAAAATCCTAAAAGTGTTTTAATAGTAGGTGGTGGCGATGGTGGTGCCGTAAAAGAAATTTTGAAGCACGATTCAGTGGAAAGAGTTGTTCTCGCAGAGATCGATGATCGTGTTGTGGAAAATTCGAAAAAATATTTACCTACAATTAGCTGCGGATTATACGATGAAAAAGTAGAGATTATGATTGGTGATGGAATAAAATATGTGAGCGAACACAAGAATGAATTTGATGTTGTAATTGTAGATTCAACAGATCCTATAGGCCCTGCGGTAGGGTTATTTACAGAGGATTTTTATAGATCTGTATATGAGTGCTTAAAGGAAGACGGAATTATAGTAGCACAGACGGAGTCACCTTTTATTTATGGTAGCTTAATAAATAAATTAAGTAAGATGTTTAAAAATATTTACCCAATAGTAAAGCCATATATATGTACTATACCGACATATCCTGGGCATTTGTGGACTTTCACAATGGGTTCTAAGAAGTATGATCCAGAAGCTGTAGATGTGAATAATATTCCTAATATTGACACAAAATATTATACGCCACAATTACATAAGGCCAGCTTTGTTCTACCGAAATTTGTAAAAGAAATTTTTGAGGAGGCATAGTTTTTGATAATAAAAGACAATTTATCTAATGGTGGAAAATTTTTAGGGAGCAGCGATGATTATTATAAATCTGAAATTGTGATTGTAGGTGCTCCTATGGATTATACTGTAAGCTTTAAACCTGGAACACGCTTTGGACCGCAAGCAATAAGGATGGCGTCATTAGGATTAGAAGAGTACAGTGTATATTTAGATAGAAGTTTAAAAGATAAAAAGTATTATGATTATGGTGATTTGATATTACCTTATGGAAATGTAGAAAAATGTTTAAATATAATTGGCGATGCTGCTAAAGATATTATAGATGCTGGGAAAAAGCCAATATTTTTGGGTGGCGAGCATTTAATAAGCGCTCCAATTTTAGAAAAAGTTTTTAACAAATACGGAAATGAGTTAGTTGTGCTTCACTTTGATGCACATACAGATTTGAGAACTGAATTTTTTGGAGAAAGAGATTCCCATGCTACAGTTTTAAGAATCGCCTCTGAATTTATAAACAAAAAAAATATGTATCATTTCGGTATACGCTCAGGTGTTAAAGAGGAATTTGTATTTGCATTTAAAAATACCAATATGTTCTTATATGATGTTGTAGAACCTTTAAAATCAATACTCGATAATATAAGATCAAAGCCTATATACATCACATGGGACATAGACGTTTTAGATCCTGCTTTTGCACCTGGAACTGGTACTCCTGAACCTGGTGGCATAACATCAAAAGAAGCGTTAAGTGCGATACACATGTTAAAAGATCTTAATGTTGTAGGTATGGATCTGGTTGAGGTTTCACCTGATTACGATCACTCAGGTATAACGTCGATTTTGGCTGCAAAATTGATAAGAGAGTCTATTCTATCATTCTTATGATAAGTTTCATTAAAAATAAGACCAGTTTTTAATAGTTGGTCTTATTTTTTTATAGAAATATTAACTTAACAAGAGTATAATATTGAGTAAAGGAGGAGTTTTAATGTCTAAGATAAAAATAACGGAGACTGTTTTAAGAGATGCACATCAATCGTTGCTGGCAACCAGAATGACAACCGATGAAATGCTTCCTATAGCAGAAAAATTAGATGAAGTTGGTTTTTTCTCGCTGGAAGCATGGGGCGGTGCTACATTTGATGCATGTATGAGATTTTTGAATGAAGACCCATGGGAAAGATTAAGACTTTTAAAGAAGGCGATTAAGAAGACACCTCTTCAAATGCTTTTAAGAGGTCAAAATTTACTCGGATATAAACACTATCCCGATGATGTCGTAAATGAATTTATAATAAAATCTGTTGAAAATGGTATAGATATAATAAGAATTTTTGATGCGTTAAATGATGTGAGAAATTTAGAAGTGCCAATAAAATCTGCAAAAAGTGCAGGTGCTCATGTACAGGCAGCTATTGTATATACAGTTAGTCCTGTACATAATACAGATCATTATTTGAAAGTGGCAAAGTCTCTTCAAGATATGGGTGCGGATTCCATATGCATTAAGGATATGTCTGGAATATTATCACCCTATGTTGCATACGATTTGATTAAATCTCTGAAAAGAGCACTTTACACGCCAATTCAACTGCATAGCCATTATACAGCAGGACTGGCTTCAATGACTTATTTAAAAGCCATAGAAGCTGGTGTAGACGGGGTTGATACAGCTATTTCTTCGCTTGCCTTAGGAACATCACAACCAGCTACAGAATCAATCGTGGCTGCATTGAAAGATACAGAATATGATACAGGGCTAGATTTAAAATTGCTTGCTGAGATAGCTCAGCATTTTAATGTAGTCAAACAGAATCACAAAAATGACAGCGATATGTCTTTGCTTATGTCTGTTGATGTTAAAGCATTAGAAAGTCAAATACCAGGGGGAATGTTATCAAATTTGGTTTCACAGCTAAAGCAGCAGAATGCATTAAACAAATATCAAGACGTCTTGAAAGAAGTTCCAAGGGTACGCGAAGATTTGGGATATCCTCCTCTTGTTACTCCAATGAGCCAGATGGTTGGAACCCAGGCTGTTTTAAATGTTATTACAGGGGAGAGATATAAAATCGTTCCTAAAGAAATTAAAGATTATGTCAAAGGTTTATATGGGATGCCACCAGCTCCAATTTCAGATTCTATACGAAAGAAAATAATCGGCGATGAAGAAGTAATTTCAAAGAGGCCAGCAGATTTACTAAGTCCTCAATTGGATGAATTTAAAAATGAGATAAAGGAATTTATAGAGCAAGATGAAGATGTTTTATCATATGCATTATTTCCTCAAGTAGCAAGAAGATTTTTCGAGTATAGGCAAGCCAAAAAATACAGAATTGATTCAACATTATTAAATATCGAAGAAAGGGTTCATCCGATATAAACAATTACGACTATAGGCATAAAGCCTATAGTTTTTTTATCTTAAAAATAGTTGTGTAACACAATTTAAAAATAAACATAACATGTAATAGAAAAATGAAAGGGGGTTTTAATAATGTCTGATCCACAATATTACCCTGGACATTGTAGAACGACATATATAGTAAGACCTGGAGATTCAATGTGGACCATAGCTAATATGTTTGGCATACCATTAGACTGCTTAATAAGAGCTAATCCACAGATACCAAACCCAAATCTAATATATCCGGGACAACAAATTTGTATACCAGCAT
The DNA here is from genome assembly GCF_009905255.1 of Thermoanaerobacterium aotearoense. NCBI lineage: Bacteria > Bacillati > Bacillota > Clostridia > Thermoanaerobacterales > Thermoanaerobacteraceae > Thermoanaerobacterium > Thermoanaerobacterium aotearoense. The sequence goes on from NZ_CP047602.1 coordinate 1,368,764, forward strand.
ATTGCCCACCAGAGAGGCATTGCAGAGAAATGTATATAGTAAGGCCTGGAGATTCAATGTGGACCATAGCTAATATGTATGGTATTCCATTAGATTGCCTAATAAGAGCTAATCCACAGATACCAAATCCAAATTTAATATATCCGGGTCAACAAATTTGTATACCACATCATTGCTGGTAAAATATAGAAATGTTGAGGTGCCAAAGCATGGTATCTCAACATTTTACATGTACATAAATAACGTTTAAAAAATTGCTTTTAAATTTAATTATCTTTACTGGGCCATCATCGATTTTTTCACCACATTTAAGACAGAAGATATTTTTATTTTTAGTCATTTCTGAGTATGATTCATCAAATTTTAATGACCCATACTTTATAAAGCTTTTCCATCCAGTTTTACACAATTTGCGCCTATTATCGTAATCGGCGTAGACCCACTTTAATAATCTGTGAAAATGAAATGGATATTTTGTATAACTAAGAAATCTCTTTGAAAGGCCAAGAGACAATGCATAGTTTTCAAAAGTTTTCTCTATTTGATCCTGAAGTGGATTCAATATTTTTGTGCTTTTGTAATTATAACCATTAGCTTTTAGATATTCTCTCAAATAGTCAAACATGTAACCTCTGCAGACATGTATTTCCTCATCTTTGTCTACTTTCATTTGGTTTAAGAAACCAATTGAAATTTCAGCAGCTTTATGTAAATACAATTTTTTGCTAAAGTTATCCTGCGTATAGTATGTAAGAGGTATTATGTCATAATGGTATTCATTAGTTTCAACTCTCATAACGCCAATACATGTCCCGCCGATTAAACTTCCGCTTCCAGCGTCATCAATCTGTATCACAATATCACTCCTTGCTTATATATTAATTTTATATTAAAATCATATTAATTATTCAGTACATGAATGTAATAATATAGTAGGAGGATGCGTATGAATGTTTTGCTGACAAACGATGATGGCGTCTTTTCTGATGGCATAAACGAATTGGCTGTTTTTTTAAAAGATTATTACGATGTCGTTGTCGTTGCACCTGATAGAGAAAGAAGTGCTGTGGGACATGCTATAACGATGCATAAGCCCTTGAGGATTAAGAAAATCAAAGATGATGATAGACTTAAAATTTTTTATGCAAATGGAACCCCATCCGACTGTGTGAAACTGGGAATAGATGTAGTTATGGATAAAAAGCCAGATATCATAATTTCTGGTATTAATGATGGTTTCAATTTGGGTACAGATGTTTTATATTCTGGGACAGTTTCGGCTGCAATGGAAGGTGCTATTAATGGTTATCCTTCGGTTGCAATATCGTTAGAAGCCGAGTCAAAATTATCAGATAAAGCTATGCTTTATATAAGGAAGCTTATAGATAATGTTGCACGAAATGGACTGCCAAAGAACTGTTTATTAAATGTAAACATACCAAATGTAAGTGACGAATTCAACGGCATAAAAATCACAAAATTAGGTCAACGAAATTATACTGAAAATTTTACAAAAAGAATCGATCCACGTGGCAGGGATTATTATTGGCTGGCGGGAAAAGTCTTGGAAAATGCCAATGATGAAGATAGTGATATAATCGCTGTTAAAAACGGCTTTATCTCTATAACTCCAATACAGCTTGACTTAACTATGTACAGCTTCATTGATAATTTAAAAAATTGGGATATGTCTATTTGAATTTTTTGAAGCAAGAAATTTATCATTAAATTTATTGGCATTTTTTATTCATCGATTGCAGGATTTTTTGTTTGCGTATAGAATATTCTATATGTGATATTAATTTTAAAATCAAGCATAGAAAGGGTATAAATTATGGATAAAAATGCTGATATAATTAAAAGGATTCAAGATAACTACGCACAATTAAGCAAAAGCCAAAAAATTATAGCAGAATATATAATAAACCATTATGATAAAGCTGCCTTTATGACTGCAGCAAAATTGGGCAACAGCATAAATATAAGTGAATCTACTGTAGTTAGATTTGCAAATACATTGGGTTATGATGGCTATCCTGAGCTTCAAAGCGCTTTACAGGAATTAATAAAAAACAAACTTACTACTGTTCAAAGGCTTGAAATGACAGATGAAACAGATGAAGTTTCTATTTTAAACAATGTGCTAAAATCTGATATAGAAAATATCAAAGCCACAAAAGAAGAAATAGATAAAAATTCATTTAAAGAAGTGGTTGACAATATTTTTAAGGCAAAGAAAATATACATAATCGGCTTTAGAAGTTCTACTGCCATAGCTGAATATTTAGGTTTTTACCTAAATTTGATACTTGAAAATGTGATATTAGTAAAACCTGGCATATCTGACGTTTTTGAGCAAATGCTTAGAGTAAATTCAGAGGATTTGGTAATTGGTATAGGGTTTCCGAGGTATTCAAAGAGGACATTAGAAGTTATGAAATATGCTAAATCTCAAAATGCAAAAATAGTTGCTATTACAGACAGTCTTATATCACCGCTTACCGAAATCGCCGATGAAATACTTTTGGCCAAAAGCAATATGGCATCATTTGTTGATTCATTAGTCGCCCCGTTGAGTCTTATAAATGCACTAATCGTTTCTGTCGGTATCAGAGAGAAAGATAAGATAACAGATACATTTGAAAAATTAGAAAATATTTGGAATGAATACGGAATATATTTGTCGAAAAATATTTAATTCTATAAGAGTCTAATAAGGCTTTAATTGATTTGCAGGAGGTTTATTGATGTCTACTAGATTGTTTATCGTACGGCATGGTGAAACGTTATGGAATAGGCAAAAGAAAATTCAAGGTGCAAGTGATACTGAACTTTCCGATGAGGGAGTGAAGCAAGCTTATTTGTTGTCTCAAAGATTAAAAAATGAATTTATAGATGTGATTTTTTCCAGTGATTTAGATAGAGCATATAAAACAGCAACTTTTATTGCAAAAAACTTTAACTTAGATGTCATAAAATTGCCAGAGCTTAGAGAAATATCGTTTGGCGTGTGGGAAGGGCTTACAGTAGACGAGATAGAAAAATCCTATAAAGAATTGTATCATACATGGAAAACTAATCCACCAGAAGCCATAATTGAAGGTGCTGAGACGTTAAAAGCTGTGCAAGAGAGGATATTGAATGTCACGAATAAAATCGTAGAACAATATAAAAATAAAAATATACTAATCGTGTCGCATGGAACAACAATCAAGGCTTTAATTTTAGGCATGCTAAATTTGGATTTAAGCTTTTATCCTAAGATAAGACAAGACAATACAGCATTAAACATAATAGATGTAAAAGATGATGGAAATTGCGTTTTAGTTCTGCTGAACGATACATGTCATTTAAGGAGCGATAACAATTGAAAAAAGTCTTTGTAGTTGGCTGTGGTCCTGCAGGAATGATGGCTGCCATAATGAGTTCTCTAAAAGGCAATGAAGTTATAATTTTTGAAAAAAACGATAGACCAGGGAAAAAGCTCATGATAACCGGAAAAGGCAGATGTAATATAACAAATTCAGCATCAATAAAAGAATTTATTGAAAACACGCCAACAAATGGCAAATTTCTTTATAGTGCTTTAAATAGTTTTTCTAATGCTGATTTAATTGATTTTTTCAACAAGAATGGTTTAATGACTAAAGTTGAAAGAGGGGGAAGGGTATTTCCTGTTTCAGATAAAGCTATTGATGTACTGGATGTCCTTTTAAAGCTTATTAAAGAAAATCATATTGAAATTAGATTCAATAGCAAAGTTACTGATATTCTAACTGATGGGTCAAGCGTCAAAGGAATAATTGTCAATGGCAAAAAGGAATTTTGTGATAGTTTAATATTGGCACCTGGCGGAAAATCTTATCCTTCTACAGGTTCAACAGGGGATGGATATGATATGGCAAAAAAATTGGGCCACAGAATAATAGAACCGCATCCAGCATTAGTGCCTCTTGTAACCTTCGAAGATGTCAGTGAAATGATGGGATTAACACTTAAAAACATCAATGCTAAATTGTGTATAGATGGTAAATTAGTCAGAGAAGAATTTGGCGAAATGTTGTTTACACATTTTGGATTATCAGGTCCTGTAATATTGACATTAAGCAGCTTTTTTAAAAGTGTTGAAAGTGGAGATGTTGTAATAAAGCTTGATTTAAAGCCGGCTTTAAGTCACGAGAAGCTGGATGAAAGGCTGCAAAGAGATTTTAAAAAATATTCTAAAAAAGAGTTGAAGAATTCTTTGAATGATTTGCTTCCGCGTTCATTGATACCTTATGTGATAAAGGTGAGCTCTTTAAATCCTGACAAAAAAGTTTCAGAATTATCAAAAGCGGAACGAGGCGCTTTAGTAAATGTTATGAAAGATCTTGTGTTTCATATAAAATCTAAGCGATCTATAAATGAGGCCATAATCACTTCTGGAGGGATAAGCACTAAAGAAATAAATCCTAAGACAATGGAATCGCGGCTTATTAAAGGACTTTTTTTTGCGGGTGAAATAATTGATGTAGATGCATTGACTGGCGGTTTTAATCTTCAAATTTCTTTTTCTACCGGCTATTTAGCAGGAATAAATTCTTGAAAATAAACCTTCTTTGCATTTTCTTATATATTTTGCATAAAATATATAAGAATGCATAAGGAGGATTATTATGGGAAAAAGAGTCAAAAAGTCGGCACGTGTATATTATTTAAGCTTCGACAATATAGTCGCCTTTTTTGTCATATTGGGCTTTTTAACTATGGTAGTGACTCAAGTATTAATGTTAAATGATAACATTAGGGTTTTTTTAAATTCCACAGAAAAAATCGAAGGTATAAACATAAATACATATCTATCAAATGATGGAACTTTGGAATTGGAATTAATTAATTTGGATAAGGCACCAAAAGCTTTTATATTAATAAACGGAGATCCAAAGTATAGCTTTAAGGAGAAAAAATTAAAAATTAACATAAAACAAGGCGATCTTATTGAAATGGATGGAACAAACTACAATCAAACATTGTATGTTAAAGTGATTGATTCAAGCGACAATGTAATAGAACCACAGAGGACAGCAGTTATAAAAGTCAACGGCGATATAGAAGTCATTGGTAGAGTAAGATTGAGATGATATTGTTATAACACGATTTTTACTATATAATTTATAAAGAAAGAAAAACGGAAAGGAGATTGATGTCTTATAAAAGCCATTAGAGGAGCAATAACAACTGAAAATACTAAAGAAGCTATTTTTCGTGATACAATTTCTCTAATTGATGAAATTTTTCGCATCAATAAGATAAAAAGCAGTGATGTCATATCTATCTTCTTTACTGCAACAAAAGACATTGATGCTGCTTACCCCGCAGAAGCCTTAAGACATAATGGAATTTCAGATATTCCAATGATGTGTTTCCAAGAAATGAACGTAAAGAAAAGTCTTGAGAAATGTATCAGAACCGTAGTGTTCATTAATTGTGAAGATGATAAAGAAGTTAAGCACATATACATGAAAAATGCTAAATTATTGCGGTTGGACTTGTTAAATATTAAAGTTGCAATTGATGGACCGGCTGGTGCAGGGAAAAGTACAGTTGCTAAGGAATTGGCAAAAAAACTTAATTTTACTTACATAGATACAGGAGCTATGTATAGAGCTTTGACATATAAAGCGATAATTGAAAATATCAATGTAGAAAATAGAAATAAAATAGTTGAACTGGCTTCTAAGATTGATATTGAGTTAAAAAATGATAAGGTATTGTTAGATGGAATAGATGTTACAAATGAGATCAGGACACCATCGATTTCTGAGAAAGTATCATATATTTCAATGATACCAGAGGTAAGGGAAATAATGGTAAAGTTGCAAAAAAGGTTGTCAGATAAGGGCAGCGTTGTGATGGACGGTAGGGATATAGCGACAGTCGTCATGCCAGATGCGCAGTTTAAATTCTTTTTGACTGCCAGTCCTGAAGTTAGGGCAATGCGTAGATACAACGAACTGACAAGCAAGAAAATACCTGTTAAATATGATGATATATTAAATGATATACGAAAAAGAGATAAGAATGATACCGAAAGGGATGTTGCCCCATTAAAAAAAGCTGATGATTCTATTGTGATTGACACTACAAACATGAGTATTGATGAAGTAGTAAGCAAAATGTACAATATTATAGCCAATGGGTAAAGGGGGTATCTCATGTTTTATTATATAGCCAAATACATCGTTCTTTTTATTATAAATATAATTTTCAGAATAGAGGTAGATGGCTACGAAAATATTCCTGCTAATGGACCTGTAATTATCTGCCCTAATCATATAAGCTTTTTAGATCCACCGATTGTTGGCGCCATTTTTACCAGAAGAATTTTTTTTATGGCAAAGGCTGAGCTTTTCAAAAATCCGTTATTTAGATTTGTATTAAACAAAGGATTAGGCGCTTTTCCAGTGAAAAGAGGCACATCAGACTTAACTGCTATAAAAATTGCTTTAAACCATTTGAAAAAAGGACATGCCATTGGTATTTTCCCAGAAGGAACCAGAAGCAAAACTGGCCAATTGCAAAAAGCCGAGCCTGGTGTATCGCTTTTATCAGTAAAAGGGAAAGCACCTGTATTGCCGGTCGGGATAAAGTCGAATTATAAACTTTTCTCAAAAGTAACAATAAAGATTGGTAAACCTATTTATTTTGAAGAGTATCAAAATATGCACTTAACATCTCAAGATATGGCGAATATTGGTGAAAAGATTATGCTGGAAATTTCAAAGTTAATTTAGGAGGAAACAATGAAAATATTGATAGCTGACAACGCAGGATTTTGTTTCGGCGTAAAAAGAGCAGTCAAAATGGCCTATGATCAAGTAAATAATGGCGATGATTTTAAGACTTATGCTTACGGTGAGCTTATTCATAACCCGCAAGTTGTAAAAGACCTTGAAAACAAAGGGATTAAGACGATAGAACACATCGATGAATTGGATGAAAATAGCAAGATACTTATTAGAACACATGGTATACCAGAAAAAATATATGAGGAATTAAAAAAGAAAAAAGTGGAAATCATTGATATGACTTGTCCTTTTGTAAAAAGAGTTCAAAAAATAGTCAATGGATACTATAAAAAAGGATATTCTATTGTTATAATAGGTGATAGAAATCATCCGGAAGTTGTAGGTGTAAATGGATGGTGTAATAATTCAGCTTATGTTATCCAATCAATCGATGATGTAAATTCATTGCCTTTTTTAGATAAAGCCTGTGTTGTTGCACAGACAACCATAACGCAAAAAATGTGGGAAGATATTTTGGCTTTGTTGCGTCTTAAAGCCAAAGAATTAATATCATATAATACAATATGCGATGCCACCAACAAAAGGCAATCATCTGCTGAAAAAATATCCAAAGAAGTAGATATGATGATCGTCATAGGTGGAAAAAATAGCTCTAATACGCAAAAATTAAAAAAAATATGTGAAAAGAATTGTGATAAAACTATACAAATTGAGAATGCTGATGAGATTGATTTGATTATTCTAAAAGACGTTGAAACAGTTGGCATTACTGCTGGTGCATCTACGCCAGATTATTTAATACAAGAAGTTGTTGATAAGATTACAAGTGGAAGAAAGGGAGAATAAAAATGGATGATTTTATGAATGAATACACTTTTAATGAAATTCATACTGGTGATATAGTAAAGGGTAAAATCATTAAAATACTTAACGAGGGAATTATAGCAGATATAGGATATAAATCTGATGCATTTGTCCCTAAATCGCAATTGTCCCTTAATCCTAACATAAGAATAAACGATGATTTTAATGTAGGAGATGAAATCGATCTATATATAATAAAAAGAGAAGATGAGAATGGCGATGTTTTGGCTTCAAAAGTAAAAGCAGATACTGAATTAGCTGAAGAAAGATTAAATACATCATTTAAAAATGGAGATATATTAAATGGCAAAATAATTGAAGTAGTAAAAGGTGGTGTTATTGCAGAAGTATTAGGAGTTAAGGCATTTATACCAGCATCACAACTTGATATGCATTATGTAGATGATTTAAATTCATATATAGGAGAAAAAATTGAAGTAAAAATCATTGATTATATTCCAAACAAAAAATTAGTTGCATCGAGGAGAATTGTTTTGGAAGAAGAAAAAAGCAAAAAGAAAGAAACATTGCTAAAGACCATACGAGAAGGTCAAGTTATCAACGGCGTAGTAAGATCAATTGCAAAGTTTGGTGTTTTTGTCGATTTAGGTGGTATTGATGGTTTGATTCCATTAAGAGAGATTTCTTGGAGTAAAAATGTGAATATAAATGATGTGTTGCATGTTGGCGATAGAGTAGATGTTTATGTTGATAAAATAGATCAAGAAAAAATAACGCTGAGTTTGAAAAAGCTTTTTCCGGATCCATGGATGAATATTAATGAGAAATTTAGGATTGGAGATATTGTATTAGGCATTATAACAAATGTGACTACATTTGGTGCTTTTGTGGAGATTTCCGAAGGGTTAGAAGGATTAGTACACAAAAATGATTTAATAAAAAATGTCAGAGAATACAAAATAGGGGACCAAATTACAGTTGAAATAATTAGCTTTGACTCAGAAAAGAAAAAGTTAAGTCTCAAAGAAGTTGAAAAAAACAGTGAATCTTATGATTTAGAAAGAGAAGAATTAAATGTAACAATTAAAGACAGAATACAAAACATAAATAATTATTCATAGGTGTTATGTAAAATACCTTGACAAAAGACAAAAATCTGATAAAATTTATCTTATTGAATATCTACTTTTAAAATGCGAGGAGGCAAGATAAAAGAATGAATGCTTTGGGTCGCCACATATTGGCAGAGATTTATGGTTGCGATGAAAATGTTCTTGATGATTGCGAATTAATAGAAGACATAATGGTAAAAGCAGCTATAGAAGCAGGTGCCGAAGTCCGTGAAGTTGCTTTCCATAAATTTAGCCCCCAGGGCGTTAGTGGAGTCGTTGTTATTTCTGAATCACATATAACAATTCATACTTGGCCGGAATTAGGGTATGCAGCTGTTGATGTGTTTACGTGTGGAGATAATGTAAATCCGTGGAATGCGTGCAATTATTTAACTAAGATGTTGAAGGCGAAGAATATGACTGCTACTGAAGTAAAAAGAGGGGTTTTCGAACAACCTGTCAAAGTTGTAAATATGTAATTTGCAAAAAAATTATTTTATGTATATTTGATGATTTATGTGTTAATAATATTAATGAACCTCACAAAATACATTGAGACCCCCTTTACATCATTTGAGTGGCTAAGTTTAGCCACTTTTTTTATCATGGTTAGACACTTGGAGGTGTACTTGATTTGAATTATGACGAATTTTTGCAGAAAATATTTAATTTAACAGGTATAGATTTATCTCTTTATAAAGAAAAACAAATGAAGAGAAGAGTCGATTCATTTATAGCAAATAACAATTGTAAAAATTACGATGTTTTTTATGAGACATTAACTAAAGATACGAAAATTTATAGAGAGTTTTTGAAATATATTACGATAAATGTGACAGAGTTTTTTAGAAATTTAGAACAATGGATGATTTTAAAGAATGAAATATTGCCTAAGATTGTAAAAAAGAACATGAAGATTTGGAGTGCTGCTTGTTCTACAGGTGAAGAAGCATATAGTCTTGCTATGTTGCTTTCAGATTTTATAGATTTAAGGGAAATTAATATCATCGCTACTGATATTGACGACGCAGTTCTTGAGAAAGCAAAAAAGGGTATTTATAATAATAAAAGTGTTGAAAAAATTCCAGAAGAATATATGAAATATTTCACCAAATTAGATGAAAATAATTTTGTTATTTCTGAAGAGTTGAGAAAAAATATTGTGTTTAAAAAGCACAATTTATTACTTGATAAATATCCTGATGGCGTAGATTTGATTGTATGTAGAAATGTATTAATATATTTTAATGATAAAGCTAAAGAAGATATTTATAAAAAATTTTATTCTAGCTTAAGTTCAGATGGAATTCTTTTTGTAGGAAGCACAGAACAAATCATTTTTCCTTATAAATATAATTTTGCTCCAATAAAAACTTTTTTTTACAGAAAAATTTCTAAATGAAATCGAGTTTAAATTTGCATTGCTCTTATAGTATAATATTATTTGAATTAGAATAAGCCTTTATAGTAAATGCAATTATAAGCATTTGCCATAGATTTTAGTTTTGCGGAGGTATGCGTCTGATGAGTGAAAGAAAAGAAATTATAGTCACAGAAGAAGACATAAAAAAACAAAAAGATATAATAAATCAAATGGCTATTTTAAATAAGGATAGATATTTAAAATTTCACATAGAAACATATGGATGTCAAATGAATGTCCATGATTCAGAGAAATTGGCTGGCATGTTAACAGAGATGGGATACCAAAATACTGATAATTTAGAGGATGCTGATGTCATACTTTTTAATACTTGCTGTGTCAGGCAACATGCAGAAATAAGGATCTTTGGAAGAGTATCTCAGCTTAAAGAGCTTAAACAGAGAAAACCTAATATTATCTTAGGCATCTGCGGATGTATGATGCAAGAAAAAGAAGTTGTTGAGGCAATCAGAAAGGATTATCCATATATTGATATGGTTTTTGGGACACATAATTTGTTTAAATTCCCAGAACTTTTACAAGAAGCGCTAAATTCCGATACGACGATTATAGATGTTTGGGATGATAATAGCAATATTATAGAAGATATACCTATAAGGCGTGCAGAAGGTTTAAAGGCGTGGGTAAATATTATATATGGATGCAATAATTTCTGTACGTATTGTATTGTGCCATATGTCCGTGGCAGAGAAAAAAGCAGAGAACCTAATGACATATTAGATGAGATAAAATCATTAGCCGATGAGGGGTTTAAAGAAATAACTTTGCTTGGTCAGAATGTAAATTCTTATGGCAATGATTTATCGCAAAAGGTAGATTTTGCCGATCTTTTGTATATGATAAATGACATAAATGGCATAGAGAGAATCAGGTTTATGACTTCACATCCAAAAGATATTTCTGATAAATTAATTTTTGCCATGAGGGATTTAGACAAAGTATGCGAACACTTACATCTACCTGTACAGTCTGGAAGCAATAGAATTCTTGAGAAAATGAATAGAAAATATACGAGAGAAAGGTATTTAGAAATAATAGAGAAACTAAGAGATAATATACCAGATATTGCAATAACAACTGATATTATAGTAGGATTTCCGGGAGAAACAGATGAAGACTTTCAGGATACATTAGATCTTGTAAAAAAAGTCAAATACGATTCTGCGTATACATTTATTTACTCAAAGCGAAAAGGGACAGTAGCAGAAAAGATGCCTGATCAAGTAGATGAAGATATTAAACATAAAAGACTTGAAGAACTGATAGAACTGCAAAATTCAATAAGCATAGAAAAAAACAATGAGATGAATGGGAAAATTGTAGAAGTATTAGTTGAAGGAATTAGCAAACGGGATAGTGATAAGCTGACTGGGAGAACGAGGACAAATAAGATTGTTCATTTCAAAGGAGAACCTAACCTAATAGGTAAATTTGTCGATGTTAAAATAATTGAAACAAAGGCGTGGACCATGCAAGGTGAGTTAATAAGTGAATAAATATAATAAAAATATTATCATGGAAAAAACGGTAGAGTTAGGAAAAAGTTTGGCAGACTCCGACATTATTAATGAATTAAGGGATGCAGAGATCGCATTTTTAAATGATAAAAAGGCACAATTGCTTCTTTCAAAGATAAAAGAGCATGAGAAAAAGGGGCATCAGGGAGTTGAGTTAAAATATCTTAAAGAAGAACTATTTGAATTAGGCAGTTATAAAAGGCTATTAAATGCACAAAAAGCTTCTAAAGAGTTGATGGCCGAGATAAACAGCATATTAAATTTTTATATAAATGGTGTAGACCATAAATGCGATAAAGATTCTTGTGCGAATTGTCATAGGCATTGCGTAAAATGAGTTTTGACTTATCCATAAAATTGGAGGTAGTTTTAATGTCATATACTCCTATGATGGAACAATATTTAAAAATAAAAGAGAAGTACAAAGATTCGATTTTGTTTTTTCGAATTGGTGATTTTTATGAAATGTTTTTTGATGATGCGGTAATTGCATCTAAAGAATTGGAAATAGTTTTGACAGGCAAAGATTGTGGACAAGAAGAAAGAGCACCAATGGCTGGAGTGCCGTTCCATGCCGCGGATTTTTATATAGATAAATTAGTCAAAAAAGGATATAAAGTCGCCATTTGCGAACAACTGGAGGATCCTGCCTATGCCAAAGGATTAGTAGAAAGAGATGTCATACGAGTTTTTACTCCAGGTACTGTAATAAACACAAATTCTTTGGAGGAAAAAAGCAATAATTACCTTTTGTCTATATTTAAAGAAGGAGACGGCTATGGATTGTCTTTTGTTGATGTGTTGACAGGAGAACTATTTGTAACACAAATTACAAAGTGTAACGACATAAGAAAAATATACGATGAAATAATGAGATACAGTCCTTCTGAAATAATAGCAAATAGCGATTTTTTTGAATTAAAGAAATTAATTAAAATTTTACATTCAAGTAAAGTTTTTATAAACAAATATGAAAAAGTATTAAACAATGCAGAAGATGTAATAACAGGCCAATTTCACAGGTCGCTCAAAGATTTAAAATTAGAAAGGAAAAAATATGCAATTAAATCTTTAGCATCTGTTCTTTTGTACTTAAAAGAAATGCAGAAGGTTGAATTAAGTCAATTAAACAATTTAATTTATTATGAAGATAATTCTTTCATGTTACTTGATAATAACACAATAAGAAATTTGGAGATCATATATTCAATAAACAGAGATCATTCTAAAAGTGGAACTTTACTCAGTGTATTAGATCAAACTGTTACACCTATGGGAGGAAGATTACTTAAAAGATGGTTAGAAGAACCTTTAATAGATGTAGAAAAAATCAATTATCGATTGGATTCTGTTTCAGAATTATACAATGATTATAAAGGACGATCGGATATTAGAGATATTTTAAAGGGGATTTATGATTTAGAAAGGCTTTCTAGTAAATTGGTTTATCAAAATATAAATGCAAAAGATCTTTTGTCTATAAAGATCTCAATTGAAAGGCTTCCTAAGTTAAAACAATTGCTTAATAAGTATAACTCTAATTATTTGAAGGAAATATTTACTAAGTTAGATACATTACAAGACATACATGATTTAATCGATAAATCAATTAAAGATGATCCATCTTCTAATGTGAAGGAAGGAAATATCATAAAGGATGGATTTGATAAAAATATTGATGAATTAAGAAGAGCATCTATAGACGGTAAATCATGGATAGCAAACCTTGAAGCATACGAGAAAGAAAAAACCGGCATAAAAACATTAAAAATCGGCTATAACAAAGTATTTGGTTACTATATTGAAGTGTCAAAATCATATATATCGTCTGTTCCAGAAAATTATATTAGAAAGCAGACACTTGCTAATGCTGAGAGATATATTACTCCAGAACTTAAAGATATAGAAGAAAAAATTCTCGGTGCAGAAACAAAGCTTGTAGAGCTGGAATATGAAATATTTGACAGTATAAGAGAGCAGATAAAAAATGAGATATATCGAATACAGATGACGTCCAGGCATATAGCTATTTTAGATGTACTCGTTTCTCTGGCGACGGTGGCAGAAACAAATAATTATGTTAAGCCGGTGGTAAATGGCAGTGACAGGATTGTAATAAAAGATGGAAGACACCCAGTAATTGAAACGATTATGGATGACTCTTTTATATCAAATGATATCGAAATTGATGGCAAAAAACCTATCATGATTATAACAGGGCCAAATATGGCGGGAAAATCTACTTACATGCGTCAAGTTGCATTGATTGTCTTAATGGCTCAAATTGGCAGCTTTGTTCCTGCATCTTATGCTGAAATAGGCGTTGTCGATAGGATCTTTACAAGAGTAGGTGCATCTGATGATTTGTTTTCTGGGCAAAGTACTTTTATGGTGGAAATGAATGAGGTATCATTAATATTAAATTCTGCCACAAAAAACAGTTTAATTATACTTGACGAGGTTGGACGTGGCACAAGCACTTATGACGGTATGAGCATAGCATGTGCTATTCTTGAATACATTCATGACAAAATAAAGGCCAAAACGATGTTTGCAACACATTATCATGAATTGACTAATTTAGAAGATAAGCTAGATGGAATTAAAAATTATAACATCTCTGTTGAAGAGACGGATGATGAAATAATTTTTTTACGAAAGATAATACCTGGTGCAGCAGATAAAAGCTATGGCATTCAGGTTGCAAAGTTAGCTGGATTGCCAGACGAAGTCGTTCAGAATGCGAAAAAAATATTAAATAATTTAGAGAATAGTGACTTAGAAGTGGCCACTACATTTATGCCTACTCAAATTGATATATTCAGCTTAGAGAAAGAGACATTGATAGAAGAAATAGTAGGTTTAGATATAGAAAATATTACACCTATACAAGCTTTAAATTATTTATACGATTTAAAGAAAAAAGCCGTTTCATTAAGGATGTGATCTCAATGAATAAAATCAACCTTTTAGATGATGAGTTGATAAATAAAATTTCGGCCGGGGAAGTTGTTGAAAGGCCAATGTCTATAGTTAAAGAACTTGTAGAAAATTCAATAGATGCAGATAGTAAGAACATTACTATTGAAATAATAGATGGTGGAATACCTTACATAAAGGTTTTAGATGATGGTTGCGGTATGAATGAGATTGATGCTGTTTTAGCTTTTGGGCGTCATGCTACGAGCAAGATAAAGTCGACAGATGATCTTTTTAACATAGGAACATTAGGGTTCCGCGGTGAAGCCTTAGCAAGCATTGCAGCTATATCAAAAGTTTTGTTAAAAACTAAGGAAGAAAATTCTCTGTATGGAACTTTAATTAATGTTGAAGGTGGAAAAATTTTAAAAAAGGCAAAGTGCGGGTGCGAGAAGGGTTGTAGCGTTGAAGTAAAAGATGTGTTTTACAATACACCAGCAAGGAGAAAGTTTTTAAAGCGACCATCCACAGAGGCAATGTATATAACAGATATGGTAGCTAAAATTGCCCTTTCAAGGCCAGACATATCATTTAAATACATAAAGGATAAAAGAATGGAATTTATGACGTCCGGAAATAATTCTGTCAATGAAGTTATTTTAAGGCTTTATGGTGATGAATTGTATTCAAATTTGATAGAGACTGAGTACAATGATGAATATATGAATATAAAAATATTTTTATGTAAGCCTTCATATACAAGAGGAAATCGCAACATGCAAATTTTATTTGTCAATGGAAGGTTTGTAAAAAATAAGATTTATACAACTGCTGTTGAAGAAGCATATAAAACATTGATTCCAGTAAATAGATATCCTGTTGTGATCACGTATTTAAATATTGATCCTAAAAATATAGATGTAAATGTTCATCCAACAAAATTAGAAGTTAAATTTTCTGACGAAAAGGAAATTTTTGACTCAATATACAAAAGCATAAAAAATGCTTTAAATAGATCAAATCTAATTCCAGCTATTCGACATGATATGTTTACATATACAGATATTCCAGAAAACAAAGTAGAAGAAAAATCTAATCCAAAACAGCTTAATATAATAGAAGAAGAATCGACTAATAAAATAATAGAAGTCTATCCAAATAACAAAAGTTTTATATCCAATGTAAAGGAAAGCAGCGAAAAGGCTTATTTTGACTACAATGATGTCAATGCCTTAAAGACTGAAAATACGCACATAGAAAATTTTAATACATTGCCTGATGATCATGATGATTATAAAATCGTCGGTGTGATTTTTTCAACTTATATAGTTGTAGAAAAAAACGATATGATATACTTAGTGGATCAACACGCCGCGCATGAAAGGATATTGTATGAAAAGTTTATGAACATGTATAATAATGTTCAGGGGAAGCAGACAACTATACCCATTCTGATAAATATCGAACCTGGCGATGATGTTATAATAAATGAAAATATAGAATTATTCAATAAATTAGGTTATAAATTTGAAAGCTTTGGAAATAATTCAATTATATTAAGAGAAGTGCCAGTTGTATTAGGCCAGCCAGAATCAAGGCAACTATTCATTGACATAATTGATAAATTGAAAAGAGATGATTTTAATAAAGACATTAATTTAAAAGAGGAAACAATAATAATGATGGCTTGCAAAAAGGCAGTTAAAGCAATGGACAGTTTATCAAAAGAGGAGATTAGCTCTTTATTTAATGATTTGAAAGTTACTGAAAATCCATATACGTGTCCACATGGACGTCCAGTAATTGTATCGATAAAAAAATATGAATTAGAAAAAATGTTTAAAAGAATCATGTAGAGGTGTTTCAATGGCAATACCATTATTAATAATCGTAGGGCCAACTGCTTCAGGAAAGTCAAAATTATCTGTAGAAATTGCTAAATTTTATAATGGTGAAATAATATCTGCTGATTCGATGCAGATATATAAATATATGGATATCGGAACTGCCAAAATAACAAATGAAGAAAAACAAGGCATACCACATTATATGATAGATATAGTTGAACCAAACGTTAAATTTAGTGTCGCTGAATACGAGAAAATGGCTAAATCGCTGATAGATGATATTTTTAAGAGAGGAAAGCTGCCAATTGTTGTAGGCGGTACAGGTTTATATGTGAATTCATTGATTTACATAATGAATTTTTCAGAGTATATTGGCAATGATGATTTTAGATCTGCCCTAAAAAATATAGCATCTGTTTTAGGCAATGAATATTTATTTGAAAGATTAAAGATGGTTGACCCTAAAACTTATTCTAAACTTCATCCAAATGATTTAAGAAGAGTCATTAGAGCTTTAGAGGTTTACCAATTTACAGGAATACCAATTTCTGTTTACCAGGAATTAAGCAATAAACGCGTCAATCCAGACTACAATGCCGTAATGGTAGGCTTAAATTACAGAAATAGAGAAACTTTGTATAAAAAAATTGATGATAGAGTAGATACAATGATAAAAAATAATTTAATAGATGAAGTGGTAAATTTGCTAAAAATAGGGTATAATAAGTATGGTACGTCTATGCAGGCTTTAGGGTATAAAGAAATTATAGAATATTTGGAGGGAAAAGTTTCATTAGAAGAAGCAATTGCTGATCTAAAAATGAAGACAAGGAGGTATGCAAAAAGACAGATAACATGGTTTAAAAGTTATGAAACCATAAATTGGTTTTATGTTGATGATTATAGTAGCTTTGAAGATCTTGAAAAAAATATTATTTCTTTTTTAGCAGGAAAATTAAAATTTAAGTAGAATATAAATAATTATTAACAACAATAGAAGGGGGATGGCTATATGAATCAAAAAACAGCTATCAATTTACAGGATATTTTTTTAAATCAGGTAAGAAAAGAACATATTGCTGTAACAGTTTATCTGATTAATGGCTTTCAATTAAAAGGCATGGTTAAAGGTTTTGACAATTTTACGGTTGTTTTGGAAACAGATAATAAACAACAGCAGCTTATATACAAACACGCTGTTTCTACAATAACGCCTTTAAAGCCAGTAATTTTTACAACGACTGAGAAGGATGAAAAGCAGCAATAATGTAAGAAAACGCAAAAACAGTATTAGAATAGCTAATACTGTTTTTAAATATTGGAGGTATATGCTTATGAAAATTGGATTTATAGGAACCGGCAATATGGGGACAGCTTTAATTAACGGCTTAATAAATTCTGATTTTGTCACTGCGAATGATATATATGCTTATGATGTTTCATATGACAAACTTTTAAAATTAAAGGATGAATTAAGCATAAACATATCTAAAAGCAATGTCGATGTGACAAATGAGTGTGATGTTATTATTCTAGCAGTAAAGCCAAATTTATATGATAGCGTATTGGAAGAAATAAAAAATGATGTAGATGAAAATAAAATTATTATTATAATTGCTCCTGGAATTAGTATCGATCACGTGAAGAGTATTTTAAAGAAAGGAAAAATAGTGCGTACGATTCCTAATACACCGGCTTTGATTGGAGAAGGTATTACAGCTATATCTTATCCTGAAGATATGTCTTCTCGTGATAAAGAAATAGTTGAGAAAATATTCAAATCTTGCGGGGAGATAGTTGAGATAAAAGAAAATTTAATAGATGCGGCAATGGCAATATCAAGCTGTAGCCCAGCTTACGTGTACATGTTTGTTGAAGCTTTATCTGACGCAGGTGTATCGTTGGGGTTGCCAAGAGATGTAGCCTACAAATTGTCTTCAAAAGCTGTTTCAGGTTCTGGTAGTATGGTTTTAAAGACGGGTTTTCATCCTGGCTATTTGAAAGATATGGTTACATCACCGGCTGGAACTACAATACAAGGTGTCAGGACTTTGGAAAAGTACGGATTAAGGAGTGCAGTTTTTGAAGCTGTAATTTCATCTTTTGAAAAAGTAAAGGGAAACAAACAATGATGAGTATTCCTGAGGTTATTATATATACTGATGGTGCTTGTAGTGGCAATCCTGGTCCAGGTGGCTGGGGAGCAATTTTGATTTATAAAGATACAGTAAAAGAAATATCAGGCTACGAAGAAAATACCACTAATAACAGAATGGAATTGACAGCCGCTATAGAAGCCTTAAAAATGCTAAAAAGGCCTTGCAAGGTAAATTTATATAGCGATAGCAGCTATTTAATAAACGCATTCAATCAAAAATGGATAGACAATTGGTTAAAAAAAGGCTGGATTAAGTCTGATAAGACTCCTGTGGAAAACAAAGATCTATGGCTTAAATTATTAGACTTATCATCTATACATCATATTAAGTGGATCAAAGTTAAAGGCCATGCTGATAATGAATACAATAATAGATGTGATAAATTGGCCACTGATGAAATAAAAAAGCATCAGATTAGCATAGCAAAATAATTTTTTTTAAATCAAAACCCAATTATACGAAATAGTTATTTCGTATAATTGGGTACATATAAAGTAAAGTTTATAGAGGTGAATTTTTTGTATGTTTATCTCAACTAAAGATAATTTAGAATTACCTCCTATTCTCGAAGAATTTTTAAACTATTTCTCTACTATAAAAGCTAGATCACCTAATACTGTTAAAGCTTATTTATACGATTTAATTTTGTTTTTCAGATTTATAAAGGTTAGAAAAAATCTCTGCTCTGATTCGGATTTTGACAACATCGATATTAGTGATGTTGATATCTCTCTCATTGAGTCGATCGATTTAAATGACCTGTATGCCTTTTTATCCTTTGTCACACATGAGAGATCTAATACTCCTCCAGCCCGTGCTCGCAAAGTTGCAAGTCTAAGGTCTTTTTATAATTATCTGTACGCAAAAAGAAAAGTAATAACAAAAAATCCTGCTTTGGAATTAGAATCACCTAAGCTGGGCATTAGACAACCTGTATATTTAACATTAGATGAAAGCGTAAAATTATTAAACTCTATTGATGGAGAATTTAAAGAAAGGGATTATGCTATAATAACCTTATTCTTAAATTGTGGGCTTAGACTTTCAGAATTAGCAAATATAAACATTAGCGATATTAAAGATGATAAACTTACAGTTATCGGTAAAGGAAATAAACAGCGGACTGTTTACCTTAATGATGCGTGTATAAATGCCATAAACGATTATTTAAAAGTTAGACCGCATGACGGCGTTAAGGACAAAAAGGCATTGTTTTTAAGCAAAAGATTGCAAAGGATAAGCATTAAGACTATACAATACATTGTCAAAAAACACTTAAAAGACGCTAATCTCGATGGTAAAAAGTATTCTACTCATAAACTTAGACATACAGCAGCGACACTTATGTACAGGTATGGAAAAGTTGATATTAGGACATTGCAAAGGTTATTAGGACATTCCAATGTATCAACAACGCAGATATATACGCATGTTGACGATAGTCAACTGAGAGATGCTGTAAGCAAGAATCCCCTCTCTGAATTGAATATTGACAACAAGAACTAATGTTTGATTTAATTATACCTTTGTGTTATAATAAAGAAAAGTTTGGAGGGGTCTAATTGTGAAAGATGCATCTAAAATAAGCATTAAACAGCAAGAGATAATTGATTTCATAAAGAGTGAGATTAAACGCAAAGGATACCCACCATCAGTTAGAGAAATTGGGAAAGCTGTGGGTTTGCGTTCTACATCAACAGTCCATGGTCACTTGTCACGCCTTGAGAAAAAAGGTTATATAAGAAGAGATCCAACAAAACCAAGAGCTATTGAGGTTTTAAGCAATGATGAAAAGTATATAAGCGACGTTGTAAAGCTACCTGTCATTGGTAAGGTCACTGCTGGAACTCCCATATTAGCTATTCAAAATATTGAGGAGTATTATTCTGTGCCGAGAGATCTTATTACAGGTTATGAAAGCGAAAGTTTTATTTTAAAAGTTCGCGGAGAAAGTATGATAAATGCAGGCATATTAGACGGTGATTACATCATAATTAGAAAGCAGTCATATGCAGACAACGGCGATATTGTAGTAGCTTTGATCGAAGATGAGGCAACTGTGAAAAGATTTTATAAGGAAAACAATCATATAAGGCTGCAGCCTGAAAATCCTTCAATGAACCCTATAATTGTAGACGATGTGATGATTTTAGGAAAAGTGGTTGGAGTAATAAGAAAGCTCAAATGAATCATCGTTTGAGCTTTCTTAAATTAGATTTTGATGAATCCTTTCTCTATCATATTGTTTATAGCAATCATAAGGCTAAGCTTTACTTGGTAATACGATAAACCACCCTGTACATAAGCTGTATATGGTTTCCTAATAGGAGCATCAGCACTTAATTCAATAGATGAACCTTGAATAAACCCACCTGCAGCCATAATGACTTGATCATCGTATCCTGGCATATCCCATGGTTCAGGAACCACATGTGAATCGACAGGAGAACCTTTCTGAATGCTCTGAATGAAAGTGATCAACTCTTCTTTTGTTTTAAATCTAATTGCCTGCACAATATCTGTTCTTAATTCATTGAATTTTGGCAAAACTTCGTAGCCCAACATTTCCATTATTTTAGCCAAAATTATAGCTCCTTTTAGTGCATTGCCAACAACCAAAGGTGAAAAAAATAATCCTTCTAACGTTAAACGATTTGTATTCAGTGTAGGCCCCACCTTCTTCCCTATTCCAGGTGCAAATAATCTGTATGCCGCTTTTTCAACAAGCTCTTTCTTTCCTGCAACATAACCACCTGTAGGAGATAGCCCACCTCCAGGATTTTTTATCAGAGAGCCTGCAATCAGATCTGCTCCAACATCTGTTGGTTCCAAATCCTCTGTAAATTCTCCATAACAATTATCTACAAATACAATTATATCTCTCTTTTTGTCTTTCAATTTTTTAATCACAAATTCAATATCGTTAATAGAAAGCGAATACCTAAAGTCATATCCTTTTGATCTTTGTATCATAACCATTTTGGTTTTACTTGTAACTTCGCCTATAAGTTTTTCAACGTCGATTTTTCCGTTTTTTAAAAGAGGGACTTCTTTGTATATAATTCCTAAATCTGTGAGAGAACCATTGTTGCTATTGCTTCCCTTCCCTATTATATCAATAAGAGTATCATATGGTGTTCCACAAGCCGATATTAGCTCATCATTTGGTCTTAATACACCATAAAGACATAGAGATATGGCATGTGTTCCAGAAACTATTTGAGGCCTTACTAAAGCGTCTTGTGCGTTAAATATGTCAGAATATATTTTTTCTATTGTATCTCTTCCTATGTCGCCATAACCATATCCGGTTGTTCCATTAAAATGTATATCGCTTAAATGATTCTTTTGCATTGCATACAATACTTTGTATTGATTTTTTTCTACGATCTTATCAACTTTTTTAAACTCATCTTTGACGTCATTTTCTGCTTTTTCAAGCAAAAAAATAACATCTTTAGAGATGTTAAACTTTTCTTCAAGTATGTTTCCCGACATATTCTCAATCCTCTCTAATATCAATAGAATCAATTATCATCAAATCATCTTTTGTTATTGTTTTTTTATTTATTATCCTCACAGCTTGTTTTCTTATAGCTCTTTCAATTATGTTTCTAACCAATCTCGCATTTCCTATTTCTCTTGTAGTATTGTCATTAATTAAAACTTTCATTATTTTTCTTTTTGCGCTGTCTGTTAGTACATATTGCCTATTCTTCGTCATTAATTCTGCAATCCGCAACAACTCATCTATAGTGTAGTCAGGAAAATCAATTTGTATAGGAAATCTAGATCTTAAACCTGGGTTGGTGTTTAGAAAATATTCCATTTCATCTCTATAACCCGCCAAAATCAAGACAAACTGATCTTTGTAATCTTCCATTGCTTTGACTAAAGTATCAATCGCTTCTTTGCCAAAGTCCTTTTCTCCACCTCTGGCCAATGAATAAGCTTCATCGACAAATAATATTCCACCTAATGCTTTTTTTACATTTTCTTGTACCCTATGAGCCGTATGCCCTATGTATTCGCCAACTAAATCGGCTCTTTCTACTTCTACCACGTGCCCTTTGTTAAGGACTCCAATGCCTTTCAGAAGTTTACCCAATATTCTTGCAACGGTTGTCTTCCCAGTGCCAGGATTTCCCTTAAACACCATATGTAAAACTATTGGATCCGTCACTAATCCTGCATTTTTTCTCTTAATTTGAACCTGCTCTAAAGCATATAATTCATTTATTATTTGTTTTACTTTGTTAAGGCCGATTAAAGAGTTTAATTCTTTTAATGCTTCTATCTCAAGGCTTTTATCTCTTTCTATATTTTTATTGTCATCAGATTTTGCTTTTTTGTCAATCTTATAATTTTCAAAGTTTACAGACCATATACTCATGATAATCACATCCCAATACATTGTTTTCGCTAATACTATCTTATGATATTGGGATGTGAAATGTTCATACTGTTTATTATGGGCGAATTCTGGACAGCGTTCTTGGAAATGGTATGCATTCTCTCACATGTTCTGTATTAGTTATCCATGCGACTGTTCTCTCTATACCAAGTCCGAACCCGGAATGTGGCACTGTGCCATATTTTCTCAAATCAAGATACCAATTGTACATATCAATAGGTAAATTTTCTTCTTTCAGTCTCTTTAACAACAAATCATAATCATGAATACGCTGACTACCTCCAATAATCTCACCATAGCCTTCAGGCGCAAGCAAATCTGCACATAGCACTACTTCAGGTCTATCTTCTTTCGGCTGCATGTAAAAGGCTTTGCATTCAGCAGGGTATTCAGTTATGAAGACAGGTTTATCAAATTGATTTGACAAGAATGTCTCGTCTGGTGAACCCAAGTCATTACCCCACTGGATCTCATAACCATTTTTATTCAAAAGTTCAATTGCTTCATCATATGTCAAGCGTGGAAAAGGAGTTTTGATTTTTTCCAGCTTACTTAGATCCCTTCCAAGTTCTTTTAATTCCCTTGAACAGTTTTCTAATACAGATTGAACTATGTATTCCACCAACTTTTCTTGAACTTCCATATTGCCATAATGATCGACAAAAGCCATTTCAGGTTCAACCATCCAGAACTCATTTAAGTGCCTTCTCGTTTTTGATTTCTCAGCTCTAAATGTTGGTCCAAAGCTGTACACCTTACCAAATGCCATGGCAGCAGCTTCTTGATACAACTGGCCAGTTTGCGAAAGATAAGCATTTTCGCCAAAATAATCTATTTGAAAAAGATCCGAAGTTCCCTCGCAAGTAGATGGTGTTATGATTGGTGAGTCAATTCTCACAAAATCATTGTTATTTAAAAATTCCTGTATTGCCCTTATTACTTCATGGCGAACAGACAAAATTGCCTGCTGTCTTGGTGTTCTGATCCAAAGGTGTCTATTGTCTAATAAAAAATCTATTCCATGTTCTTTTAATGAAATGGGATAATCATTAAAAGCCATTTGTACTAAATCTACATTTTTGATTGTAAGTTCAAAACCGAATGGAGATCTTTCATCTTTTCTCACAATTCCAGAAACCGATATAGAAGACTCCTGTGTCAGTTTGTCGCAAAGTTCAAAGACATTTTCGTCTACTTCGTTTTTTACAACTATGCCCTGAACAAATCCAGATCCATCACGGATTATTAAAAATTTAATTTTCCCGCTGGATCTTTTATTGTATAGCCATCCATTAATTGTAACTTCTTCCCCCACATGATCTTTCATTTCATTTATTTTTATCAGATTCATATTTACGCCTCCTATCACGTAAATTATAACATAATTATTTTTATACTTCTATACTGACTTCTACGTCTTCAATGTGATTTGCATTAAGCAACGGTTTAACCACATTCTCTATGTACTCTACCGTCTGGTTTATAGCTCTTCCAGTAAATTTGATGGGATTTATAATATTATCAATCTCTGTGTCTGACAAGGTTATTCTTTCATCTTCTTTTAACAAATCTAATAGCTGATTTTCTCCACCGTTTTTAATAATTTCCTGAGCCTTTAACGAATTTTCACGTATGACTTCATGCAACTCTTGTCTATCTCCACCTTTTACAACACATTCCATTAGAATTGCTTCAGTAGCCATAAACGGCAGTTCATTCATTACATGCTTGTTAATTATTTTGGCATTCACTTCTAATCCAGACGCGACATTTAAATATAAATTTAAAATAGCATCAGTTGCAAGAAACATCTCTGGTATTACGATTCTTCTATTGGCAGAATCATCAAGCGTTCTTTCAAACCATTGTGAAGATGATGTAATTGATGAATTAAGCAGTGACGTAATAACGTATCTTGAAAGTGATGCTATCCTTTCACATCTCATAGGATTTCTTTTATATGCCATTGCTGATGAGCCAACTTGTTTTTCTTCAAATGGTTCTTCTATTTCTTTTAAATGCTGCAACAATCTTATATCATTGCTAAATTTGTGTGCGCTTTGAGCTATTTCACTTAAAACAGAAAGAAGCAAAAAGTCATATTTCCTTGTGTAAGTTTGACCAGTTACGTCAAATGATTTGTCAAAGCCCATCTTTTCTACTACAAGCTTATCAAGCAGCTTTACTTTTTCTTCATCGCCATTAAACAACTCCATGAAACTTGCTTGTGTTCCTGTTGTTCCTTTTACACCTCTTAGCTTTATGTTTTTAAGCCTATATTCAAGATCTTCGTAGTCAAATATCAAATCTTGAATCCATAGAGTAGCTCTTTTTCCGACAGTTGTCAACTGAGCTGGTTGAAAGTGAGTAAAACCCAATGTAGGTACATCTTTATATTTTAAGGCAAAATCTGAAAGTACCTCAATTAGCTTAAGCAACTTTTTTCTGATTATCTGGAATCCTTTATACATAAGTATAATATCTGTATTATCATCCACAAAAGCAGATGTTGCTCCTAAATGTATAATCGGCTTTGCTTTTGGGCACTGCAGACCATATGCTCTAATATGTGCCATGACATCATGGCGAAGTTCTTTTTCCAATCTCTTAGCATCTTCGTAATTTATATCTTCAACATGTTTTTCCATCTCTTGTATTTGTTCATCGGTAATATTAAGCCCTAATTCTTTTTCGCTTTTTGCTAAAGCGATCCATAATTTTCTCCAAGTCTTAAATTTCTCATCATCTGAGAATATTTGAGACATTTCTTTGCTTGCATAACGTGTTATCAATGGATTTTCATATAGATTTGACATAATTACCTCCGCTTTTTAAAAATTTGTTAATAAATTTTCTATTCTATTAAAACCTTCTTCAATATTGCTCATCGATGTTGCATATGAAACTCTAATATAATTATCATTGCCAAATGGAAGACATGGTATTACAGCAACTTTAGCTTTTTCTAAGAGAAAATTAGCGAAATCAATGGAGCCATTTATTTTTGTTCCATATATTTCAGTCCCAATAAAATTACTGATATTGATAATTATATAAAATGCGCCATCTGGTGTGATAGCCTTTAAACCATCTATTTTATTTATTCTTTGAAGCATGTAATCCCGTCTTCTCTTAAATTCAACAACCATAGCTTTGATCGTCTCATCGCCTTGATTTAGTGCTGCAACACTGGCATATTGAGCTATCGTATTAGGATTTGATGTAGTATGACTTTGGATATTGTTAATTAGTTTAGCGATCTCAGGATTTGATACAGAATATCCAATCCTCCATCCTGTCATTGAATAAGCTTTTGACATGCCATTTATTATAATTGTCAAATTTTTTATTCCTTCATTAAAAGAAGCAATGCTGACATGTTTTCCACTGTAAATTAATTTTTCATAGATTTCATCAGAAATTACATAAATATTATATTTTACGGCTAAAGATGCTATATTTTTCAATTCATCTTCATTATAAACTGCCCCAGTAGGATTATTTGGGCTATTTATAATAATTGCCTTTGTCTTATCGCTTATTGCTTCTTCTAATTGTGCCGCAGTAATTTTAAAATTATTGCTTTCTGCAGTATCAATAAAAACTGGAATACCGCCGGCTAACTTAACCATTTCAGGATAGCTAAGCCAATAAGGAGAAGGAATTATGACTTCGTCACCTTGATTTAATATAGCACATAATGTATTAAAGATTGCCTGTTTAGCACCATTTGAAACTACTATTTGAGAAACATCATAAGATAAATTATTGTCTCTTTTTAACTTTTGTACTATTGCTTCTTTTAGCTCCAAAATACCTGAAGTAGGTGTATATTTTGTATAACCTTCTCTTATAGCACTAATTGCTGCTTCTTTTATATAATCAGGTGTATCAAAATCAGGTTCTCCTGCTCCAAAACCGATCACATTTATTCCTGACTTTTTCATCCTATTTGCTTTGGCGGTAATATCCAATGTCAGTGAAGGACTAATGCTAAGAGCCTTGTCCGATAATCTCATATTTCCACCTCCTACAGTATATCTATTATTTTAACTTATTTTTGATATTATTTCTACTATTTAATACTTTCTTTAAGTTTTAATACATATTCGTAATCAAGCTTTACTGTACCCAACAGATATTTTCCATCTACATCAATTCCATGAAAATCCGAACCACCAGTTATCAACAAATTGTTTTCTATGGCAAAATTTTTAAAAAACTCTATATCATCTTTGTCGTGTTTCGAATGATATACTTCGATGCCTTTTAAACCATTTTCGATAAGATGGCTTATAATTTTTTTATCTTTAAGAAGACCTGGATGCGCCAATACAGGTATGCCACCAATATCTTTTATCATTTTAATTGATTCAAATGGATGAAGCCTATATCTTTCAACATAAGCTGGTTGCCCTTCACCAATATATCTGTCAAAAGCTTCTTTTACGCTTTTTGAATAACCTGCCTCAACTATAGCCCTTGCAATATGAGGTCGCCCTATATAAGATTCTTTGGCGTATTTTAGTACATCATCATAATTTATGTTAACACCAATTTCATTAAGCTTTTGGATTATAAGTTTTGCACGAGAAATTCTGGAATCTCTAATTTCTACCAATCTTCTTAAAAAATCTTCATTATTGTGATCGATAAAATATCCAAGTATGTGTACATCTTGTTTTCCATCAAATGAGTTAAGCTCAATTCCAGGGATTATTTCTACGTCGAAAATTTTTGAGGCATGTATTGCTTCATCAATGCCTTCCAACGTATCATGATCGGTAATAGCAATAATACTTAAACCGGCTTTTTTTGCCAAGTGTACTACTTCTTTTGGTTTATGTGTTCCATCTGATTTAGTAGTATGTATGTGCAAGTCGCCAAACATTTATTTCCACTCCTAATGTTAAACTAAAAACAACCTGTTTTGCAGGTTGTTTATCTTGGTTCTACGATCAACTTAATGGCTGTTCGTTCTTCTCCATCGATTTCAATGTCTGTAAAGGCCGGTATGCAAATTAAATCGATACCACCAGGTGCAACAAAACCTCTTGCTATAGCTACTGCTTTTATTGCTTGATTTAATGCACCTGCTCCAATTGCTTGTACTTCTGCTCCACCGCGTTCCCTGAGTACACCAGCTAGTGCACCTGCTACTGAGTTTGGATTAGACTTTGCTGAGACCTTTAAAACCTCCATCGTATATCCCCCTTTTAATATATCGAATACATTATCTATATTCTACAAAAAAATTAAAAATCCTTCTAAATTAAAACTTATATATAATTTTTGTTTATTCTGCAAATATCAATACATTTCCCTGTAGATTCATCTATTTTTATTACCAATCCATTTATTTGAGCTGGGCCTTTTGCAATATCGAATTTAACAGGCAAAGAAGATGTAAATTTTTTTATTATCTTATCTTTGTCCATTCCCAAAACAGAATCATACGGACCTGTCATTCCAACATCAGTTATATATCCTGTACCACCTGGCAATATTTTTTCATCTGCCGTTTGAACATGTGTATGTGTTCCATATACGCACGATACTTTCCCATCTAAGTAATAACCTAAAGCTATTTTTTCTGACGTAGCTTCGGCATGAAAATCAACAATTATTATGTTCGTATGTTCTTTTAACATTTTTATTTCTTCATCAGCAACAAAAAAAGGATTGTTATTGCATGGCATAAACACTGTACCTTGCAAATTGATAATTCCGATTTTTATATTGTTTATGTTAAGCAGAGAAGAACCTCTTCCAGGGGTGTTAGGAAGATAATTTGCAGGCCTTACAATTCTTCTTTCTTCATCGATAAAGTTAAAAATTTCTTTTTGATCCCATACATGGTTACCCATAGTTAAAGCCGATATTCCCATTTCAAAAAGTTCATCGGCAACTTTTCGCGTTATGCCATTTCCACCTGCAGCATTTTCAGCATTTGCAATGACCAAATTAATATCATTTTCTTCAATTAACTGCCGCAATTTATCCTTTAGTATATTTCTTCCGATTCTTCCAACAATATCACCTATTATGAGCGTATTCATATAAACCTCCGTTCATTTACAACATAATATTATTATACTACTATAATCGATAATTATAAATCGAAAAGCGTGCATATGCACGCTTTATTTCAAATTTATTTAGCATAATCAACTGCAACAGTTTCTCTGACTACTATAACCTTAATTTGACCTGGATATTCCAGCTCTTCTTCGATTTTTTTAGTAATTTCTCTTGCTAACATGATTGTAGTTTCATCGTTTATGATTTCTGGTTTTACCATTATCCTTATTTCTCTGCCAGCTTGTATAGCATACGATTTTTCAACACCATCAAATGAATTAGCAATTTCTTCTAATTTATTTAATCTCTTTAAATACGCTTCAAGTGTCTCACGTCTTGCTCCAGGTCTTGCTGCAGATATGGCATCTGCTGACTGAACCAAAACTGCTTCCACTGTTTGAGGTTCTACATCATTGTGATGTGCCATTATAGCATGAATGACTTCGTTTGACTCATGATATCTCTTTGCAAGATCTGCTCCTATCATTACATGCGGACCCTCGACTTCATGGTCTACTGCCTTTCCTATATCATGCAACAATCCGGCTCTTTTGGCTATATTTGCATCAGCACCAAGTTCGTATGCCATAAGCCCTGCTAAATGAGCAACTTCTATGGAATGTTTCAAAACATTCTGCCCGTAACTTGTCCTAAACTTTAATCTTCCAAGCAATTTTATTAGTTCAGGGTGAATTCCGTGAACGCCAACTTCAAAAGTTGCTTCTTCCCCAGCTTTAATAATGACATTATCAACTTCTTTTCTAGCTTTTTCGACCATTTCTTCAATTCTGGCTGGATGTATTCTTCCGTCTTCAATTAATTTTTCTAAAGCTATACGGGCGATTTCACGCCGTATTGGATCGAATCCTGATATAACTACCGCTTCAGGTGTATCATCAATTATCAAATCAATACCCGTCAACGTCTCTAAGGTTCTAATATTCCTGCCTTCACGTCCTATGATTCTTCCTTTCATTTCGTCGTTAGGCAATGCTACTACCGAAACAGTTGTTTCGGCCGCATGATCAACAGCACATCGTTGAATTGAAGTAACAACTATTTCCCTTGCTTTGCTTTCTGCTTCTTCTTTCGCTTTAGCTTCAATCTCCTTTATCATCAAAGCAGCTTCATGAGATATTTCGTTTTTAACATCGTTTAATAAAATATTTCTGGCTTCTTCTCTGGTTAATTCAGATATTCTTTCTAATTCCTCAACTTCTTTTTGATGCATTATTTTTATTTCTTCTTCCAAATCGCTTATTTCTTTTTGTTTCTTTTCAATCATTGCATCCTTTTGCTCTAACGTTTCAGCTCTTCTGTCAAGAGACTCTTCTTTTTGGATTAAACGCCTTTCCATTCTCTGAAGTTCGCCTCTACGGTCCCTGACTTCCTTTTCGAGATCAGTTCGTTGTCTATGAATTTCTTCCTTTGCTTCCAAAAGCAACTCTCTTTTTTTATTTTCACCGTCTTTTTTCGCATTTTCCAAAATAGTTTTTGCTAATTCTTCAGCGCTTTTTATTTTGGATTCTGCAATAAATTTTCGTATGAAATATCCTACAAAAAGACCAATTGCTATGGCGATTAATGCAATTACTGCTATAAATAGTGGACTAATATTGTTAATATGCCTACACCTCCTTTGTTGATACTCATTTTATATTTTATTCCTATTTCAAAATTATGTCAAGTTAGCATCCCTGCTATATTGCTGACTTAGTGCTTAAGGGTATACTATATGTGACCCATTTTCATCTTTAGTGATTTCTATTGAATACGGAAAACTTTCTTTAAGTTCGTCAATGTGCGTTATTACTAAGACCAGTTCAAATTCATCTTTTATCATGTTCAATACGTCAATAATATTTTGACGTCCAAGTACATCTTGAGACCCAAAGCCCTCGTCTATTATTAAGGTTTGTAAATTAACACCTGCTCTTCTTGATAAAAACTTTGATAAAGCAATTCTCAATGCAAAATTGATCCTAAAGGCTTCTCCGCCACTAAAAAGTTCGTATTTTCTTTTTCCCAATTCATCAGAAATTTCTATATCGAGTGTTTCTTGTACGGAGCCATTTTTGTTAATTTTTTGAGTCAATAGACTTACATACATCTTTCCATCTGACAATTTAGACAAAAAATTGTTGGCAGTATCTTCAAATTCTGGCAATGCATTTTCTATAATTAATGCTTGTATGCCCTTTTTGCTAAAACTTTTCTCCAATATTTCGTAATAATGTATTTCAGATAAATAAAAATCCTTTTCTTTATTTAAATCAACAATTTTTTTCTCTAAATTTTCTATTCTATTCAGTTGATCAACAATAGATGTCAAACTGGCATTTAATTCTAAATATTCATTGTTTATAATATCTATTTTTTGCCTTAATTTTTTTATGTCATTTACCAAATTATCATAACCTATAAACTGTGACTTGAAAAACTCCAACATTTCTTTGTCTTTGTTTAGATACTCTGAATAAACTTCTATCGTCTTTTTATGACTTTGATATGTATTCTGATAATCAGATAGATTTTGTTTTGAAATACAAAGTCTTTCGTATTTTTTTTCAAAGTCTCTATATAATTCATATTTATTCTTTATATTTTCATAAAGCTCAATTGAAAAGTTTAAATTCTTTAATTCGGTTTCAACATTGGACAATTTATCTTTTTCAGCAGAAGCAAAAGTTTCATTCATCAAACAATCATTAACATCGTCAATTTTTTTCTTTAATTCATTTAATAAATTTAATAAGCTTTCCTTTTCAGCAATAGCATTTTTCAGTGAATCGATGTTAGCTATTAACTTCTCCCGTTTATTTTGAAGCATCAACAGATTTTCGCGTTCTTTTTTTAAAAATCTTATATTGTCTTGCTCTTTTAAAATTTCATCTTTTATTGAATATACTTTATTTGCTATATCATTTATTTCTTTTTTTATATCATTTAGCAAATTGCTTTTCTTATTTTCATCAAGAGGTGAATTACACAATGGACATTTTGCATCAGTTTGCAGTATTGCTTTATAGTTTTCTTTAAGTTCCTCTGTCTTTTTATTAAAATTGTCCAGTTGGACTTTGTATTCAGCTATTTTTTGAGTAGCTTTTTGAATTTCTTCATCGTTTAATTTTATTTTTTCTTGCAAATTGCCAATTTCCTGTAGGCTTTTTTCCAACTCTCGTAATTTTGAAGCATTATTTTCTATTTCATTGTACTTTAGCAAAGCATCATTGTATTTAAATTGCAAATTCCTTAGCTCCAACTGAGTTTCTTTTCTCAATATATTTATATTAGTTTCAATTTGGATTTTTTCTCTTTCAAACTTATTAAAATCAGTATATTTTTTTTCAAGCTCTTTAAGCTGTTCTTTTACCAATTTAAATGTATTGTATCCTTCAATGATTGCACTTTCATCCTTCAAAAGATTATTTACTTCATTTATTTTATTTTTCATATCCTCCATCATAATTTTGTATTCCGATATTACTTTTTCGTTAAACTTTATTCTTTCGCTATATTCATTGTATTTTATTATGTTATCATCCATGTGGCGCTTTTTTTCATCTAATTCGTTTAAATCAATGCTTAACATGTCAATTTCAGATTTTTTTTCATTGCATTTTTTTAAAAGTTTATCTCTTTTGTCAACTAATTCATTTTTATCTTTTACTTCATTCATATACATTTTCAATTGTTCATCTATAATATTTACTTTTTTCTCGTATTCATTGCGCTTTATTTTGGCTTTCTCCTGCAATTTATCATATATATCTAAGCCCAGGACCTCAGAAAATATCTCCTTTCTTTTTGTCGAATCAGCCTCAGAAAAAAAGCCATATTTGTTTTGTGGCATGAAAGATGAAGCGACAAAAGTATCATAATCCAACATAATAGTGCTTTCAATTTTGTCTCTTGTGTCTTCCAATCTTTCTTGAGTCAATGATTTTAATGTTCCATCATCACCTATTATATGAAACTCAAGGATGGAACTTGAATTTCTTTTTTTCTTTCTTAGAATTCGATATTTTGTATTATTTATTTTGAATATGAATTCTACTTCCATCTCATCAGCACCGATTCTTATAAGATCATCACTGCCTCTGCCGGCACCATCTAAACCTCTAGCTCTTCCCCAAATGCACCATGTTATAGCATCCCAAAGTGATGATTTGCCATTCCCATTTTTGCCTGTAATTGCAGCAATATGAAATCTTGTAAAATCCATTACTTCGTTTTCAGAATATGACATGAAATTCTTTAACGTAAGCCTTATTGGAACCATTTATTTATTCACCTCTTCCATCAGTTCTTTGTATAAGAGGGAAGCCCTTTTTAGAAGTTCATCTTTATCAACATCTAAATCAACAGATAAAAAATATTTTGATAGAGCATCAATTGGATTAAGCTGTTCATTTATTTCAGGATTTCTTAAAGCACCTTTGTCAACATCAAATTCTTTTTTTATACCAACAAAATAATAAGAATTTTCATTAAAATATTTGCTTATTTCTCTGTACCTGATATGTTTATCGATATCCTTTGTGATTTTTAAATTTAGCCTGACAATTGACTCTTTTAAATCGTACTTGCTAACTACTTTTAATATTTCTTCAGTAGGAGAAACATCATCTTTTATTTCAATATTGATAGTTTTAAACTGTCTGGAGTTCGTCGTGATAAATTTATGTGTAACATTCTGTTCGTCGATAATCACATGGCAAAATCCTTTTTCATCTCTTTCTTCACCAAAATCTATTTTCTCTATACTGCCACTGTATACGGCAAGTGGCATATCCCACACTACTTGATATTTATGTATATGCCCTAATGCAACGTATTTGTATTGTGGTCTGGCAATTACGCTTATTGGTACAACAACTTCATCTCCAATCATAATGCTTTTTTCACTGCTGGTAATTGCTCCTGTTACGGATATATGAGCTGATAAAATCGAAGGTATAGAAGGATCGAGTTTGGCTGTAAGAATATCAATGATAGTATTTATTTTCTCAATCATTTTTTTGTTTATCTCATTTATACTTAAATTTTTGCTTTCTTCAAGCTTCAAAAGAAAACTTTTAGGAAAATACGGAAGGCACGCAATTTGCAATGGACCATTTTTAGTTTCTATGCAAAAAATGTCAGGTTTATTGGCCACATATACGTTTTTTACATCTAATATTTTATATATATCAAAAGCCCTTGCTTTTGAATCAGAATTTGGCTGATCATGATTTCCATTGTTTATGACAACTGGAATGTATTGTGAAAGGCGTTTTATTCTTTTTGCCAGCTCTCTTTGCTGAGTAGGGTTGGGTTCCCTGGACTTGTACATATCGCCTGAAATAACCGCTACGTCACAATTTTCTATAGAATAATCTACAAACCGATCAAATGCGTTCAAAAAGTCTTCTAATCTTGTATTTAACCCTGTTTTTTTGTTTATAACGCCGTAATTCTCTATTCCAATGTGAATATCTGCTGTATGCGCAATATTTATCATTTATTTCACCTTCTTCTAATCAGTCTGGAAATAGCTCATCGATTTTCTCTTTTTCCATCAATTCTAAAAATGGTTTATCTATAAAATCCGCGTCGTTGTAAGTTGAAATATCTCTGTAAAATTCTTGGTCGTAATTTCTCGTTTTAATCACAACAGGCATAGGTACAGCATGACCTAAAATTAAAGCCTGTTGCTTCTGGTCAAGGCTTGCTAATACATTTCTCAATTTCGATGCATTATTTACACCAGATAGAAACGAATTAATGTCGTTATCGTCCTCTAATCGACAAGTAATCTTTGTCCCAATTTGAGACATGACTTCTGAATCTATTTGGGACGTCCTCTGGTCTACAATCAATAAAGTCACATTGTATTTTCGCATTTCCCTTGCTATTTCTCCCATAGTAGTCTCTTTAGAAATTGAAGGATCTAAAAATCTGTGAGCCTCTTCAATTGTTATGATTAAAGGTATGGGACCTTTTCCGTTATTAGCTATGGCTTCCTCAGATTTTTTTACGTACATATCATGTATATGTCTTGTTATGATATTTGCCACAAGCATATAACCCAGTGTTGATACATTTCCAAATTCAACAACGACATTTATACCATTCTGCAAGTAATCCATTATTTGTTTTATGCAATCATTAGGAACAACTTCCATCAAAAAAGGAAGCTTCGTAAATCTCTCTAACTTTCTTCTTAAAGCTTGAAGAGAGCTGGCATTGGCACCTATATCTAATGCGTATTCATCAATCTCTGAAGCATCTATATTAAGGAAATTATACAGCCAATTGTTGCCTTCTTTCTTCATTATTTGATATATACTTTCAATTGCTGTAGTATTTAGATTCAGCATGGAATTAAGCAATAAAATATCATCTGGGGTTATTTGATTGTAGGCAATGTTTAAAACGCCATCAATAGGTACCTGTCTCCTCAAGGAAGATTCTCTATCTAAAGTAAATATTGCAACTTTACTTCCAAATAATTGCTTTAACCCTTTTACATATCCGCTATTTTCACTTTTTGCACCATAGCCGTATTCATTATGAGCATCAAAAATAAGACTGACTGCCAAATTGGATTTTACTAAACCAGACAACAGTAACCGTGTCAAATACGTTTTTCCAGTTCCAGCACGGCCAAAAATACCTGTGCTTCTCTCTACCAACCTTTTTAAATTAATGCAAATTGGTATATCCATTTCCGGTGGTGTACCAATGTAAAAATTTTCCTCTGATGGTTCTCCAAAAACGGCATATATATCTTCTTTATCTGCATCCAATGCATAAGAACCGTAAGAAGGTATCGATTTTACCGTTAAAGGATTTTTGCTTTCATCTATTTGTATCATAGGCGACAATGTGACAACACCGTATACTCCTGTACCTTCTATTATTTTCTCGTCTATTTCGCTATCAAAATCTGTTCCACTGATCATTATTTGAGGATTAACAGCTTCATATTTTATATCGGTTACCATGCACAAATATTTGTTTTTTTTACCGGTTACTACTATAAAATTGCCAACCTTAACATCTTCTATAATGCTGTCGCCTATAAGCTTAACATCTAAACCAGATGAAATAGATCCTCTAAAAATTTTTCCTTTCATATGTTACACATCCTTTTTATGGTTACATACCTGTCGAAATCATTTTTTAGCAATCTTATCAGCTCTTTGCCAACTTCAATCAAATATGTTTTTTCATTAGAATCGTAAGAATATAAATTCCTTATAGCTGCTGCTATTAATTCGTCTTCAATCCCTGTTTTACTATTTAATATATACTTTATATAATTCAAATTTTCCCTTATACAGTTTAAATCACTTTCATCGCAGAGATATGTAAAAGCATGTATTTTAGCTGGTTTAGGTGGAATTAATCCAATATATCTGTCTTTTTTATATCCAATTATTTGCACTTCAAAATACGTGTGCATTAATTCAAAAATTTGTGGTTGCTGCATTTTTAACTCCTCTTCAGACAATCCAAAAGCTACTGGTTTTCTACTTTGGTCATCGCTCATTGTAGAAACATTATATACAATTCCATATATAGTCATATCGTTTGATGTTGTTTTTACAAAACTTCCAAAGTCAGGACCATCATTTAATTTTATCGATTGACACAAAAATTTCTGAGTACTGGTCTCTATGACTTCACCTATATGATTCTGATTCATAGAATACTACTCCTTTTCCTTTGCGATTTATACGATCGAGATACTTTCAAACCGCTTCTTACATATAAGTTCGAAAGAATATTATAGAATTGTTCCCTGTCTGCACCAGTAACAACAGCTTGTTCATGCGCTTCTGACAGTGATATTGGATACCCATTTCCTTTTTTGGCTTGATCATAACATATAAAATGAACTAAAT
The DNA here is from genome assembly GCF_009905255.1 of Thermoanaerobacterium aotearoense. Lineage (NCBI taxonomy): Bacteria > Bacillati > Bacillota > Clostridia > Thermoanaerobacterales > Thermoanaerobacteraceae > Thermoanaerobacterium > Thermoanaerobacterium aotearoense. The sequence goes on from NZ_CP047602.1 coordinate 1,405,762, forward strand.
CTAAATTTTTTCTATCAGTTGCAACCCAGTACGGAATTTCTATTCGTGCAATTTCATTTCCTGTATTTAAATAAAAAAATGCGATTTTGTGCTGACCGTAGTTTTCTAAAATATGGGATGTGCTTAGGAACAACGGAGATCTTTCTCCTTCATCAAGTATTTTCAAAAAAAGATCAGCATCGTTTAACTTGCTTATAGTGCTACAAGGCAATTCCTTATCATTTTTCAAATACAGACAATTACTGCAGTTTACTGGGTCTTGTGGGCACAGCGATATGCGCAACATATTTATAAAATCATTGCTTTTAGGAGAACTTATATACCCAACAATAGGTGTATTAAACTTTTGTGCATAATCAAAAGTCGCAAGAACACTATCGATTATATTTTGTTCATCAGGTTCCCCCTGTACCATCCATTCTATCAGTGTCCCATCAATAAAGGCTATTTTATTTTTGCTTTTTATTTTAGATATACATTCAGAAATTTTTTTATACTCCATTATTGTTCTCTTAAATGTTATATCTTTAGGAGTGACTAAGGCTTTAACACCTGCATATTCCTTAAATAAATCTTCTTCCTTAAAATACAGATATGGTTCAGATTTTAATTCCGCACTTGAATCTTCACCATAGGTAAATATTACATAACCTATATTTATTAAATAGCACAATCTGATTTCATGCCTATCGGGCATAATTTGTGAGCCATCCACTGCAATTACGCTGTAGTCATTTATACTATCACTTACACGCTTTGTGCTATTCAAGCTTTCAAGTGGAATTGCAGTTAACCAAGATGTTTTGCTGAATTTTATCTTTTTTACAAGTTCGTTCTCAACGCCTTTGGCTTTATTAAATTCGTTTATTGCATTCTTTAAATCATTTGATATATCGTTAAGCAGGCTTTTTTCACTACTTATTAATGCATTAAGCAAAGGAATCAACTTAGAACTATTTAGCAATTTAATAAACCTCCTCATCTGAGAGGACTTTGTTTATGTCTTCGATTTTAAATCCCTTTCTGTATAGATAATTTTTGATTTTTAACTTATCATTTGTGGAAATACTTTTTTTTCTAATTAATTTTTGAATTACTTCAGTTTCATCATCATATAGTTCAGAAAGCTTAAACTCAATTAAAGAAGGCTCTATTCCCTTTCTTATAAGTTCATTGTAGATCCTGTATTTACTGAAAAGGCGTTCTTTCTTCTCCTTTACATATACCTCTGCGTAATACTCATCATCCAAATAATGCAAATCAATAAGCTTATTTATGACATCACCAATTACAGAATCGCTGTATCCTTTTAAGCGTAACTTCTCCCATAGCTCTTTCTTTGTTTTCATATTGTAAGATAAAATTCTAATAGCATCGTTATACGCATTTTTAAATGTCAAGTAGTTTACATAATAATTATATTGTTCTTTATCAATTTCAACGCCATTTTCCAACTTAAATTTTTCCTTTTCTTCGTAAGAAATAGAGAAAGCATATTTATCATCAATATAAACATTGAATCGCATATTGTCATTTTTCTGTTTTTCTACACTTGTTATCTTCATCCAATCACCTTTTATAGAAAAATAACCCTATAAAGGGTTACTAATCTTGTTCAACTTCATCATCAACGATAGATTTTTTTGTTGTCACCAAGAGATTAAAATTTTCTCTGATTTTGTTTTCTATCTCATCAGCAATTGCTTTGTTTTCTTTCAAATACTGTTTCGCATTTTCTCTACCTTGCCCAAGCCTTATGTCGCCATATGAATACCATGCACCACTTTTATCAATTATGTCGATACTTGCAGCTAAATCTAAAATACTTCCTTCTCTCGATATACCTTCTCCATACATAATGTCAAATTCTGCCTGTTTAAAAGGTGGTGCAACCTTATTTTTTACGACTTTTACACGTGTTCTATTCCCTACAATATCATTACCTTGTTTTATACCGTCCACTTTTCTTACATCCAGACGAATTGTAGAATAAAATTTTAATGCCCTTCCGCCAGGAGTCGTCTCGGGATTCCCAAACATCACACCAACCTTTTCCCGCAACTGATTTATAAATACCGCTACAGATTTTGTTTTGCTTATAACACCAGATAGCTTTCTTAAAGCCTGTGACATAAGTCTTGCTTGAAGTCCAACATGTGCATCGCCCATATCACCATCTATCTCTGCTTTCGGTACGAGAGCAGCTACAGAGTCAATAACGATCACATCCACAGCACCACTTCGCACTAAGGCTTCAACAATTTCAAGAGCTTGTTCACCAGTGTCTGGCTGAGAAACCAACAGATTATCTATGTTGACGCCTACATTTTTAGCATACACAGGATCTAAGGCATGTTCGGCATCTATAAAAGCACCTGTTCCTCCTAATTTTTGAGCCTCAGCTAATATATGTAATGCAATTGTTGTCTTACCTGAAGACTCTGGACCAAATATTTCTATTATTCTTCCCCTTGGAACTCCCCCAACTCCTAAAGCTATGTCTAAATCTATAGAGCCAGTAGAAATCACATCAATATTAAGCTTACTATTATCGCCAAGTCTCATTATGGAGCCTTTCCCAAACTGTCTTTCAATTTGGCTTATGGCCATATCAAGGGCTTTTTGCTTTTCTATCATAATTTCTCCTCCCGCCAAAATTCGGCAATATTCATAATTCAATTATATATTAGTAACATTCAATAGTCAATTTTTAGACCGCTTAAATGTCTTCTAAGCATATCTAAAGCATTCATAGCAGAATTTAATCGTATTTTATCTCTATTTCCATTTGAAATTATTTTTTTTATGTATACAGTATCTTTATATGCTAAACCTATATATACCAAACCAACAGGTTTAGTGGGCGTACCACCGCTGGGACCGGCTATACCTGTAATAGATAAACCGTAATCTGTTTTTGCAATATCTTTTACATTGACAGCCATTTCCCTCGCAGTTTCTTCGCTAACTGCTCCATATTTTTCTATGATGTTTTTAGATACACCTAAAATCTCTTGTTTTGACTCATTGCTGTACGTTATAGCTCCAAATTTAAATACTTCAGATGCACCTGGTATACTAGTGATTTTTTCAGATAACAATCCACCAGTACATGATTCAGCAGTAGAAAGTGTAAGATTTTTTGTCTTTAATAAGTTTAAAACTACAGATTCCAATGTATCATCATCTACTCCAAAAATGTATTCGCTTAAAAGCCCTCTTATATTTTTTTCATATTCATCGATCATGTTTTTTGCTTTTAAAGGATCATCTGATTTTGCAGTTATTCTCAATGTGACAAATCCATTCCCAACAAGCGGAGCAACAGTAGGATTCTGTGACACAAGCAAATTATTTACCATCTCATCAACTTGTGATTCACTAATGCCAAACATCTTTATAACTTTAGAGACAATTATCTCATCGCTTAAAGGCTTTAGATAAGAATATACATGGTTTTTAAACATAGGTATTAATTCTGCTGGCGGTCCAGGCAAAACAACTACTACCTTGTTGTTTTTTTCTATAATGAATCCAGGAGCTGTACCATTGTCATTTGGTAAAATTTTAGCTCCTTCCGGAAATAAAGCCTGCTTGTAATTATTTTGAGTTAAATTTCTTTTTGATCTTTTAAAATATGATTGGATTTTAAGCTTTGTATCAATGTCTTCAATAAGCTTTAATGAAAAAAATTCAGCAACAGTTTCCTTTGTTAAATCGTCAATTGTAGGTCCTAAACCACCTGTTAAAATTATCAAATCTGAACGTTCTGAGGCAATTTTAAGGCACTCTAAAAGTCTGCTTTTATTGTCTCCTACATTTGTTTGAAAATAGACATCTATTCCAAGTGTAGTCAGCATCTCAGATATAAATTTTGAATTTGTGTTAGCAATTTGCCCTAAAAGAAGCTCTGTGCCAACAGATATTATCTCACATTTCATAAAATGCACCTTCTCATCCTAAAATTATGTTTCTGCATTTTACCACATAATCAATTCCAGAATAAACTGTAAAAAATAGCGCTAAATAAACAGCTATAGTCGAAAATGGGAAAAACACGTATTCAAATGGATAATTATTTAGCATCAGCGATATTATAGCTATGATTTGGAACGTCGTCTTATATTTACCAAGATTGCTGGCCGCGATTACGACACCTTTATCTGCTCCAACAGCTCTTAATCCAGTTATTATAAATTCCCTGCAAAGAATAACTATGACTATCCAACTTTGTATGCGGTTTAGCTGTATTAAGACGATTAAAGCAGATGAAACCATGATTTTATCTACAAGAGGGTCCATAAACTTGCCTAAATTCGTAATTTGATTGTATTTTCTCGCAATATACCCATCTAACTTATCAGTTAACGAAGCAACTAAAAATAAAGAAGCTGCAATTATGTTTGAGTATTTAATTCCTGACAACATTACTACTATAAAAAAAGGAACTAAAATCAATCTCGCAATTGTAATCTTATTTGCTGCGTTCACAACAACTCCCCCATTAGATCATAGTCAAAAGCTTTTGTGATTTTAACCTTGACAAAATCGCCAATGCCTAACTTCCTATACGATTTAAAAAATGTTATTCCATCAATGTCTGGAGCATCAATATAGCTTCTGCCATAATAAAGTCCATCCTTTTGCCCTTCTACTACTACTTCAAACTCACTGCCAATTAATCTTTTATTATGTTCAAGCGATATATTTTTTTGCAAAAGCATTAATTCATCGTATCTTTTTTGTTTAATTTGCTCTGAAACTTGATTTTGCATCTCGTAAGCTTCAGTATCTTCTTCTCTGGAATATGTGAATACACCCAATTTATTAAACCTTTTTTCTACAATAAATTTTTTTAAATCGTCAAATTCATCCTCTGTCTCTCCCGGAAAACCAACAATAAACGTTGTTCTAATTATCATTCCAGGAATAGACTTAAGTTTTTCAATTGTATTTTCAATCTTTTTTCTCGTCGTATTTCTTTTCATTCGTTTTAAAACTTCATCATTTGAATGTTGCAGCGGTATATCTATATATTTTAGCACTTTTTCATTTGTCTTTATCTCATCAATAAGTTCTTCCGTAATACTGTCTGGATATGCATACAATATCCTAATCCACTTTATCCCATCTATATGTGATAATTTTCTCAATAAAGTTGGCAACATGTATTTATTGTAGATATCAATGCCGTACTTTGTCGTATCTTGAGCAATCAAAATTAACTCTTTAACGCCATTTTCAACTAACATCTTTGCTTCATTGAGTAAATCTTCCATTTTGATACTTCTGTAATGTCCTCTCAATTTTGGTATGATGCAGAATGAACACTTATTATTGCACCCTTCTGAGATTTTCAAATACGCGTAATGTTTTGGCGTGCTTAATATCCTTGGTGAATCTTTATCATCTAATTCATTTGCATGTCCATATTCTAAAATACGCTTTCCATTCAATGTGTCTTCAATTACATCTGCAATTTTTAAAAAATCGCCAGTGCCTATCACTGCATCCAATTCAGGAAGACTTTTTAAAAGTTCATCTTTATAGCGTTCCGATAAGCATCCAGATGCAATTAAAGATTTTAATCTTTTTCTCTTTAATTTGCTCATTTCCAATATATAATCGATGGATTCTCTTTTTGCACTTTCGATAAATCCACAAGTATTTATAATCAAGACATCAGCATCATTTTCATTATTTACTATATTAAATCCTTTTTCTTTTATTATTCCTAACATTTTTTCTGAATCAACGGTATTTTTCGCACATCCAAGAGATATTATTCCGACATTTACCATTTGAAGCTCCTTCCTTAATTTCTTTTGTTTTTACAAAGAAAAGTATATACCATATAATCCACATTGTAAAGAAATATTAATCGTTTATTATTCTTTTTATTTCTTCTTCTGATAGCAATATTTGCCTTGGTTTAGAGCCATCGTAGCCACTTATTATTCCTTTTTGTTCTATCTGATCTATTATTCTTGCAGCTCTTGCATAGCCTATCCTAAGCCTTCTTTGCAGCATAGATATAGAAGCTTGTCCAGTTTCTACAATCACTTTAATTGCATCGTTCATCAATTCATCTTCTTCTATTTCTTTACTAAGTGTATTTTTTTGTTCAACAATTATTTCTTCGTATTTTGGTTCATTAGTATTTGACTTTAGAAAATTTACAATTTCTTCAACTTCTTTATCTGAAATAAATGCGCCTTGCACGCGAATTGGCTTAGATTCACCAATTGGGTAATAAAGCATATCTCCTTTTCCTAACAGTTTTTCAGCACCAGACATGTCTAAAATAGTTCTTGAATCTATTTGTGATGAAACAGCAAAAGAGATTCTAGATGGTATATTTGCTTTTATGACACCAGTTATAACATCTACAGATGGTCTTTGTGTAGCAATTACTAAATATATGCCTGCAGCTCTCGCCATTTGGGCTAATCTACATATGTATTCTTCCACTTCCGCTGGTGAAACCATCATGAGATCCGACAATTCATCTACAATAACAACTATCTTAGGCATTGTATCAATACCATGAATTTTATTATACCCCTCAATGTCCCTTACATTGTTTTCTGCAAATGCTTTATACCGTTCTGTCATTTCATTTACCGCCCAATTAAGGACGCCAGCAGCTTTTTTAGGATCTGTAACAACTGGTGTTAGCAAATGCGGTATGCCATTGTAAATATTCAATTCAACAACCTTAGGATCTATTAAAATCATTTTGACTTTATCAGGTGAAGCTTTGTACAACAAACTCACAATTAGAGTATTAATACAAACACTTTTACCTGAACCCGTAGCACCAGCAATCAACAAGTGAGGCATTTTTGATAAATCAGCTATAACTATGTTCCCAGCAATATCTTTACCTAACCCTATTGTTAAATCGGACTTGCTTTCCCTAAATTTTTTAGTATCTATAACTTCTCTAAGTGTTACAACAGATATTTTTTCATTTGGTACTTCAATCCCAATTGCAGATTTTCCTGGAATTGGAGCCTCTATTCTAACGGAAGGCGCTGCAAGACTTAACGCAATGTCGTCTGTTAAACTAACTATTCTGCTGACTTTGACTCCAGGACTTGGTTGCAATTCAAATCTTGTAATAGCCGGCCCTCTGCTTACTTGCACTACTTTAGCGTCAATAGCGAAATTTTTAAGCGTTTCTTCTAATTTCTTAGCATTTTCTATAATTAGATTATTGTTGACTTTTTGTTGCGGTGTACCCTCTTTAAGCAATTCGACAGGAGGACAAATATAATTTTCATAAGTTTTTCCTTTATTTTCTCTTTTTAAGGTTTTGACTTCATCTTCACTGTGATCTTTTTTCTCTTCTATTTCCTCTTTTTCTTCTAAGTACGGTTGTATTATCTTTAATTGTTGATCTTCGCTATTTGCAATTTTTTTTCTGGATAATTTTTTTTCATCTGGCTTTTCTACAATGTCAGGCAGTATATTCTCATCGTTAAACTCTAACGCCTTTTTCTTGTTTTTATATTTTTCTATAAGCTGAAACATCTGTCTATATACTGATTTTATGCTTTCAATAAGTGATATATCTGTAAGAAGTATGATGCTAATGATTAATGTAGAAACCAGAAACAACCAACTTCCTATAACTCCTAAAAACTTGACAAGCACAAAGACAGTTATTGCAGAAACAATTCCTCCACCTGACCCATTTAATCCGTGCTTAATGCTATCTAAAACATAATTTTTAAAATATCCAGTGTTATCATAAAGATATATCTGAACCATATTTATAAAACACAAGAATGTTATTAGTAAACATATGATTCTCTTATAGTCTAAGAAGCTTCTATTTCTAAATAAAAGAAACAATGAATACACCAAAATTAGTAGCGATATTGCATACGCACCTACACCAAAAAGACTTTTTAATAAAACTACTAATTCTTTTCCTACTATGCCTGTCTTGTCAGAATAAAGGCTTATCATAGAAATAATCGAAAAAGTAAGCAAAATTATTCCAACTATTTCGTTGTTGTATTTTTCTTTAGTCTTTGATTTCATAATTATCACCCAATAATTAATTCTACATTTTATATAAAAATCCTTTTTATCAAAAAAATAGATGTGTTAAACACATCTATTATAGCACAATTTGATTTTTTTTGAAATCAATTGTAGTTCCGGGTGTATATTTAGTTTTTAGATAATCGTTTGGATTTGTAGAGTACATTCTTATTATTTTATATTTATCATCTTCTTTTTCCAAAATGAATGTTTTACCTTCTATATTTGTTTCAATATAATTATCTTTTATTTCATCACACTTTTGAAATACGAGTTCGTAAGGAATTATAGTGTATAACATAAAATCACCTATTTTCTTTCTCTTTAATCAATTGTTGAAGTTTTTCAATTGCTTCCGAAACACCTCCAACTTCATCAATCAATCCATAATCAACTGCTTCTTTTCCAACCAAGATGGTCCCAACATCATTCGCTAACTCTCCTATCTTTAACATCAGATTCATAAAAGCATCCCTTTTAATTCTCGAATTTCTTATTACAAATTCAACTATTCTATCTTGCATTTTATTAAAATAATCAAATGTTTGAGGTACACCTATAACTAAACCTGTCATTCTTATTGGATGTATAGTCATTGTTGCGCTAGGAACAATGAAAGAGTAATTTGAAGAAACTGCAAGTGGCACACCTATGCTGTGTCCACCGCCTAATACGATTGAAACTGTAGGTTTTGACAAACTGGAAATCATCTCAGCGATAGCCAAACCAGCTTCTACATCTCCACCGACTGTATTTAGCAAGATTAAGAGGCCCTTTATCTGAGGATTTTCTTCAATTGCTACTAATTGCGGTATTATATGTTCGTATTTTGTAGTCTTATTTTGTGGCGGCAATATCATGTGTCCTTCTATTTGTCCTATTATTGTCAGACAATGAATACTGCTTTCAAAGTTCGGCAAATTTGTCTGTCCAAAACTCTGTATATTCTGCTGTAATGCCGTACCGGTTTGCACAGGCAAATCTTCATTTTTCAATATACCCATTTTATCACTCTCCTATAAAATTAGTATAAAAAAATTAGTGCATATTATGCACTAATTATAGCTTTCAAGCTTAAATTCATCGTGTAAAACCTTCACAGCTATATCCGCCTTATCTTGACTTACAAGGCATGAAATAGTATTGTGAGAATCTGCCGTTTGGAAAATTTCAATATTATTATCAGATAATGCTTTTATTATTCTGGCCATAACGCCTGGAACACCACGTATTCTATTGCCAATTATCGAAACTTTGCTGCAATTTTTCCTTATCGCGTATTTAACTTCATTTTCTTTTAACAACGTTTCTAATTTTGATAAATCAGCTTCCGATATGGTGAATATTTTTCTATCAGGAAAGACATTTATAAGGTCAATGCTGATTTTGGCTTTTGCAATCTTTCCAAAGATATCTTTGTCATCTCTATTTAATTCAATAATAACTTGAACTCTATTGTTCATATTAGCTATACCTGTAACAAGGTTATCAGAATCATAAATGTTGTTATAAACATTGTTGTATTGGGTGATAATAGTTCCTGGGCTGTCGCTCATTGTATTTTTTATTACTAAAGGTATATTGCCTCGCATTGCAATTTCTACAGCTCGAGGATGTATCACTTTTGCACCTTGTTCTGCCAATTGAAAAACCTCATTATAGCTTATTCGCTTCAATATATGAGCATTTGACACTATTCTAGGATCTGCTGTCATGATTCCATCTACATCTGTATAAATTTCTACGGCATATGCTTTCAATGCTTCACCTAATAATGCAGCAGTCGTATCACTGCCACCTCTGCCTAAAGTCGTTATATCACCATCAACTGTAATACCTTGAAATCCAGCCACTACAGGAATTATATTTTGATTTAATGCGTCAAGAAGATATTGTGGTTCTACTCTTATTATTTCTGCATCCCCAAAATTATCATCCGTAATTATTCCCGCTTGTCCTCCAGTAAAAACTTTTGATTTATATCCTTTGCTCATCAAGACATTTGAAAAAATGACACTTGAAATAATTTCACCACATGACATTAAAATATCAAGTTCTCTTTTAGGAGTATCCTTATATATTGATTTGGCAAAATTTATCAAAGTATCAGTTGCATACGGATCTCCACTTCTTCCTATTGCAGATACTACTACCACTGGCATGAATCCTTGTTCAATAGCATCTACTACTTTTGATACCGCCATATTTCTTCTCTCAGATGTTGAGACAGATGTGCCACCAAATTTCTGAACAATAATATTCGTAATAACCACCCTTTCATATACATCATGCAAAATAAAATAAATTTAATATTATTATACTTTATTATGCTAATAAAGGAAAGGATAATTTCCTTTCCTTTATTAGAAATCATAAAAATTTTCTCATTTTATCAAGTTCAACCTCCACGATTATCATATCATTTCCTATCTTTTTTATATATTCCCAAGGAATCTCTATGTAATTAGGCTTGCTTCTAAAAATAGATCCTTTTGTTTCATAGACAACAATTGAATTAATCTTTCCAGTATTTTCATCGATTATAAGATCTGAATCTTCAATTAAACCAAGCCTTTTGCCATCATTTAAGTTTACAATTTCTTTGTTGCCAAACTCACTTAACCTCATCATATCCTCCTTTCTTATCTATAATCCTGTATGTCCGAAGCCGTTTTCCCCTCTTACAGTTTCATCCAATTCATCTACCTCAATGATTTCCGGTATTTCTACTTTATTTATTATCATTTGAGCGATTCTAAGTCCTCTTTTAACTATAAAATCAGATTCTCCAAAGTTTATTAATATCAATTTAATTTCTCCCCTATAATCAGAATCTATAGTGCCGGGAGAATTCAACATGGTTATACCGTTATTTAATGCAAGTCCACTCCGCGGACGAATTTGCGCTTCATAACCCTCAGGTAACTGTATCATAATACCTGTTCCTATCAATTTTATTTCGCCAGGCTTAATAACCACGTCTTCATTTACTTTCGCATATAAGTCGATACCTGCAGCTCCCTTGCTCATATACTTAGGCAAGGGCAAATCCTTTGCATCATCTGTTTTTTTTATTTTTAAAATCAATTTGTCATTCAACTTTCATCCATCCTATCTGTTTTTCGTTTATATTACCGACAACTGAAATCCCCAATTGTTTGGTATTAAATATTTTTTTCGCAAGATTGTTAACATCATCAAATGTAATTGAATCAATTTTGTCTACAATATCATTGACAGTATAAACTTTTTTTAAAAAAAGCAGAGATTTGCCTATTGATGACATTCTGCTACTAATGCTATCCATATCCATTAAAATGCTGATTTTTAGCTGCTCTTTAAATTTGCTTACCTCAAATTCCGAAAAGCCATCATTCTTTACTTTTAAAATTTCCTCTATGATCAGTTCATAAACTGATTTTAAATTTTCAGATGCAGTACTTGCAAAAATGGTAAAAGCACCTGTATCCATATATGTAGAAGGATAAGAGTAAATCGAATATACTAATCCCGCTTCTTCACGAATTTTCTGAAACAGTCTGGAGCTCATCCCTCCTCCGAACGCATTGCTAACTATAGATAAAGTATATATACTGTCAAATGAATAATTTATGCCAGGCATACTGATACATATGTTTACTTGTTCATATTCTTTGCTTTTTAGTGCTATACCTTTATTCCAATCAGGTTTGTCTAATGAAATGGCATTATTACAAGAATTTATAAATAAGGTCTTTCTTGATATAATATCAAATATAGAGTCATCAAAATTTCCTGCAATTGAAATCACAATATTATCTTTGATGTAATTATCTTTATAGAATTTAACAATCATGTCTCTATCAAAAGATTTTACAGTGTCTTCATAGCCAAGAACAGGATATGATAATGGATTGCCATTCCAGATGAGATTTGCCAGCATATCATAAGCGACATCCTCTGGAGAATCATTGTTCATGTTTATTTCTTCTAAAACCACATTTTTTTCTTTCTCGATATCTTCACTTTTAAAAAGTGGGTTAAATACCATATCAAAAAGTACATCAACTGCTTTTTCTATGTATGAATTATGTACTTTAACATAAAAGCAAGTGCTTTCTTTCCCTGTAAACCCATTTAATTGTCCTCCAATGTTATCAATCTCTTCTGCTATATCCTTTGCACTTCTATTCTTTGTTCCTTTGAATACCATGTGTTCAATAAAATGTGATATTCCATTATTATCACTTCGTTCATAGCGAGAACCAACTTTAATCCATATTCCTATGTAAACTGAATTAACATATGGCATTTTATAAGCTACTACATTAACATCGTTAATTTTCTTTTGTATGTACATTTATTACCTCCTCATCTATTTTAGAACATTCGAAACGTTAGTTATTTCATAACCTTTGCTTTCCAATTCTTTGATCATAGTAGGCAGTGCTTCTACAGTACCTTTTGTTGGATGCATCAAAACGATAGCGCCATTATGAGCTTTCTTTACAACTCTATCTATAATATTGTTAACACCAGGATTGCTCCAGTCTATAGTATCTAAACTCCATAAGATTACTTTATATCCAAGATCTTCAGCAGTTTTTACCACATCATCATTAAAGTCACCGTATGGTGGAGCAAAAAGATTAGGTTTTTTCCCAGTTATTTTAAAAAGCACATCACCTGCTTTTGAAATATCTTCAGAATATTTATCTTTGCTCCACTGCGTATACTTAACGTGTGTATACCCATGGCTTGCTATCTCATGACCGTCTTTTGCTATCTGCTTGACTATTTCTGGATTCTTTTCTGCCCATTGTCCCTCAAAAAAGAATGTTATCCTTATGTTGTTTGATTTAAATATTTCTAACATTTTTGGAATATATTCATTACCCCACGCTACGTTGCAAGCAAAAGCTATCTTTTTACTGTTTGCATCGCCTTTATAAATAGGATCATTTGTTTTAAACGTAGAAATGGAATGATTAATCAACATCCCTAACAAAATTATCGCAATAATTAATATTAAAATCAATATTATGGTAGTTTTTTTAGGATATTTTATATAATATATCTTCAACACTAACACCACCTAATCCATTTTCTTAATAAATTTTATTAGGCGATGTTATCAGATATTACTTTTTTTATTGAATATTAATAAATAAAAAACATAAACCATAAGCGGTTTATGCATTTACACTTCTTTGTCACTTTTAGTTTCTTCTGGCAAAGCATCTTTTCTCGATAAATTAATCCGTCCTTGCTTATCAATCTCTGTCACTTTAACCAAAATTTCATCGCCAATATTTACCACATCTTCAACTTTATTTACATGTTTTTTATCTAACTTAGATATGTGGACCAACCCTTCTTTACCAGGAGCAATTTCTACAAAAGCGCCAAATGAAGCCAGTCTTGTCACTTTGCCTAAATAAATTGAACCTACTTCTACATCTTTTGTTATTGCTTCAATGATCATTTTAGCTTTTTCTCCAGCTTTTAAATCGGTTGATGATATAAATACTCTACCATCGTCTTCTATGTCTATTTTTACACCTGTATCTGCTATTATTTTATTTATTGTCTTACCGCCCGCTCCGATTATATCTCTTATTTTCTCAGGATCGACGTTTAAGCTTATAATCCTTGGAGCATAAGGAGATAATTCCTTTCTTGGCTCTTTTATAGTTTCTAACATTTTATTCAATATAAATAACCTACCTTTTCGAGCCTTTTCTAAAGCTAACGAAAGGATATCGCGATCGATGCCAGCTATCTTTATATCCATTTGTATTGCCGTTATCCCTTTTTCAGTACCTGCAACTTTAAAGTCCATGTCACCAAGAAAATCTTCTATTCCCTGTATATCTGTCAGTATAGATACTGTATCGCCTTCTTTAATAAGACCCATTGCAACACCAGCAACTGGTGCTTTGATTGGAACACCAGCATCCATTAGAGCTAAAGTGCTTCCGCATACACTTGCTTGTGAAGTTGAACCATTTGAGCTTAACACTTCAGAAACCAATCTGATCGTATAAGGAAATTCCTCCTCTGAAGGTATCATAGGCTCTAATGCTCTCTCAGCCAGCGCACCATGTCCTATTTCTCTCCTTCCTGGACCTCTTAATGGTCTCGTTTCACCTACGCTAAAAGGAGGGAAATTATAATGATGCATATATCTCTTTGATTCTTCATCACCTAAACCATCGAGAATCTGGATATCTCCAAGAGGGCCTAATGTTGCCACTGTCATAACCTGCGTCTGACCACGAGTAAATATAGCTGATCCATGGGTACGAGGCAAAACACCAACATCGCATGTTATTGGCCTTATGTCATCTAATCCCCTACCATCTACTCTTATTTTTTCTTCAGTGATCATTTTTCGCATTTGCTCTTTTGTAATTGTATATAAAACTTCATCAATATCTGCAATATTATCTGGATATTCATCTTTAAAATGATCTAAGACTTCTTCCTCAACTTTGTCTATATTATCGTTTCTTTCTTTCTTTTCTTCTGTCCTTAAAGCATTATAAATTTTTTCAGTTGCAAATTCCCTAACCTGTTGTTCTAAGTTAGCATCTATTTCATGTACTGTTACTTCAGCTTTTGGAAGCCCTACTTCTTTTACAATGCCTTCTATAAATTCTACTATCTGTTTTATGTATTCATGAGCGTACATTATTGCATCTAACATTACTTCCTCTGGAACTTCATTGGCACCAGCCTCAACCATCATTATGGCATCTTTTGTGCCTGAAACAGTCAAGTGCAGATCACTTTTTTCCCTCGCCTTTAAGTCAGGATTTATTATGAAATTCCCATCTACAAGTGCTACTGATACAGAGCCTGTAGGGCCGTTAAAAGGAATATCAGATATAGACAAAGCAACTGAAGAACCTATCATAGCCACTATCTCTGGCTGAACATCAGGATCTACAGATAAAACAGTAGCAATAACTTGTACATCATTTCTATAACCATGCGGAAATAATGGCCTTATTGGCCTATCTATTAATCTGGATGTCAATATTGCTTTCTCAGTAGGTTTACCTTCTCGTTTAATAAAACCGCCAGGTATTTTGCCTACGGAATAAAGCCTTTCTTCATAATCAACACTTAAAGGGAAAAAGTCAACTCCTTCTCTTGGTTCTTTAGAAGCACAAGCAGTAACCAGCACAACTGTATCACCATATCTAACAAGAGCACTACCATTAGCCAGCTGTGCAAGTTTCCCGGTTTGAACGATTAATTTTCTCCCTGCAAGGTTAAGTTCAAAAATCTTTTCCATATTATCCTCCTTTCATCCTTTTAATATATTTTTTCAAATATTTAAGCATTAATACAGAAAAAAGAGCGAGGTTACCCGCTCTATTTTCTTAAATCTAACTTTTCAATGATGGCACGGTACCTATCCATATCTTTCTTCATTAGATAATTTAATAATCCTCTTCTCTGACCAACCATCTTAAGCAAGCCGCGTCTTGAATGATGATCTTTTTTATGAACTTTTAAATGTTCATTTAAAGAGTTAATCCTCTCAGTAAGTAAAGCGATCTGAACTTCTGGAGAACCTGTGTCTTTTTCGTGAATCCTGTTCTGAGCAATTATTTCATTTTTTCTTTCTTTGTTTAACATAATTTCACCTCCACTCATAAATTCGCCAATTAGCATTGACATCGCCGGTGAACGAATATCAAAGCTATGGTAACCACGGATATAATTTTATCACAAAAAATCAATTATGTAAAATGTATTTATAAGATTGTTTGTGTCAAGTAGTCGTTGGCAAATTTTTTTCTTCAAATTTTATCCGCATAATGTTTAACGTATTGTGAATTTTCGTGCAATTGTTTTTGCTCCATTTTTCTTTTTATATTGCACCTTTTATATGACTTTTAGTTCACTTAAGCATTTGTATCTGAGTATTTCCCTTATCGCTTTTCGACTGTTTGTCATTGCGCAACCTTCAAACGGCATACCGCCTCTTTGTATGTGATATGCCTTAGCTTTTTTCTGTTTTTTGTTTACATCAGCTGCTGATAGTTTTATTTCTTCTTTTATCTCTGCTAATTTTTCTTCTGAAATTGTTACATTAAAATATGCTTCTACAACACTATTAAGTTTTCCACTTGTCTTTAAGGCTAATATCTTTGCTAAATTATTTGCCCCTTTTTCTGTCCAACTCATTTTACCTGCATTCATTCTGTTTGCTAATATATCAAATATATTGTTTTCCATTGTCCCTAAATGTTTGTATTCTATTCCTTCTGGGGCTTCTGGTATTTTTATTTCTTCTCTCTTTTGGTATGGTGTTATCCCTTCTTTATTGGCTACTAAATAGTTATATAGTTTTTCTAGTTTTTCCTTCTGCTTTTCATCATCTTTTTGCTCTATTATCAATTTTGTTATGTATTCTAGACTTTCTTCCGCTTTTCCTTCATCTAGCATTTTTATTAATTTGTGAGCATCTTTTTTGTCCTCTACATTCTTTATTACTGCTTGGCTTTTATGAAATGGATCTAATTGAAAATATACTCCTTCTTCGCCTAAACTTTCTTTAATCCAACTTGCTCCATCTCCATTTATTATCTTTATTTCTATTTCGTCTACGTTGTATTCTTTTGCTATCGTTGCATCTACTAATTCTTTAAATTCTTTACTGCTTGCAAATCCCGCACATGCTATTTTGTTATGTGTTATATATTCATCACTTCCTGGGCTTCTTTTTACCCATCCATCATATGCTACTGCTAATTTTATTTCTTTCTTTCCTCTGCTTTTTTTGCCTTTTGGTCTATCTTTGCCTTGCATTGATAACCATAATCCATCCATTTCTTGAAATAATATTTTTGTTTCTTTTTTTCCATTTAACTTGTTTTCTTTGAATAGTTTTATATCTCGCTTTTCTAATTCTGCTATTTTTTCTCCAACTTTTTGTATTATATTCCATGCAGTTGTATGGCTAATGCTTTGATTTGTTAATGATTCTATATTTTTTGCTGCTTCTCTATATGGCATTTCCGTTACATTTTCTACAACTTTTTCAATAAGATTTGTTGATATATGGCCTATTGTATCCACGTTTAAATATTCATCTAAAAGATAAACATATTCTTTTTTTCCTTCACTATTTATATGTTCATAAATTCTTTTATCAAATTCAACAGTACCCATAATTGTCTTTATGTTTGTGTGCTTTTTACCTTTACATCTATATTCTTTTTTGTCCCTTTTTTCTAGTAGCATATCATCTATTTCCATAAGGATTTGAGCCATTATATTACAAGCTTTTTCGCATGCTAATCTATAAATTTCTACTTCTAAATCCTTGAAATTTATTTCATTTTCATTTAAACTTATATTTAGCATGTAATCACCTCTATAACGCTTTTTTGTTTTTTCTATTAAACATTATAGCGGATGATTCATGCGAAAGGAAGGTATTTTTTGGATACCTTCCTTTTTCTATTTTTTACCGCCTACTAAAATTATACACTAAGTATAAGATTTTGCTAATACATAATCGTTTCTCATCTGTTCTATAAGTTCTTTTTCGCTGTTGAATTTTATTTCATCTCGAATGCGCTTAATAAATTCAACTTCTATAAACAATCCATAAATATTTTCGTTAAAATCTATAATATACGTTTCAACAGATAAATTATTGACATTAAAAGTTGGATTTATTCCAACATTTGTTATACCAAGAAAGTGTCTCTTGCCTATTTTTACTTTCGTTATATACACACCATTTAACGGTAAGATACAATCGCTGTCTATCCTAATATTAGCTGTTGGAAATCCTAATTTTCTTCCAATTTTTCTACCACTAACGACATACCCTTCTAAGCTAAAATATCTTCCAAGGCATTTGCTTGCTTCTTCCACATTCCCTTCCTGGATCAAAGAACGTATAAAACTGCTACTTATTGGCATATCGTTCAATTTTATAGGTTCAACAATATATACTTCATAGCCATAGATCTTAGAAAAATTTTTTAAAAGTGAGACATCGCCATTAGCATTGTATCCAAATCTATAATTATCCCCTACAACCGCAATTTTCATATTTAACTTGTCAATTAAAATGTTCTCAATAAAAGCTTTGGGAGATAACAATGAAAACTCTTTATTAAAATCGTAAATTATAGCATAGTCTAAATTAAATTTAGAAAATTCCTCTATCTTTTTCCTATTAGTTGTCAATAGCTTTTGATAATCATTTTTGTATATTGTCTTTGTCGTATGTTGTTTAAATGTAAATACAGAGCTCATCATTTTATTTGTTGTTGACAACTCAACTGATTTTTTAATTAATTCTTGATGTCCAAGATGGATTCCATCAAAGTTTCCAAGAGCGATTACTTTTTTCTCGTTGTGCTTTTCTGTATTGTACTCATCTATTATTATCACTTAGCCATCAGCTCCAAATAATAATCGTTCGACATAGATTCTATCATCTGCAACTTTGCCAACGCCAACAAATGAATGTTCTGGGCTATATAACTTTATAAATTCATTATCTGTATCTATGTATCTATTTTTCACAGGATTGCCGTGCACAATCTTATGGTAATCATCATTGTTAAGACAAACATCAGGAAATGTTATAACATCATCCATTTTCATTATTTTATATTTTCCATCTACAATTTCTTCTAATGTAAATGAATTTTCTAAAGTAAATGATCCAACGCTTAATCTAATAAGCATTGACATATATCCTGAAATATTCAAATAATCACAAATATCACGAACAAGAGCTCTTACATATGTTCCTTTTGAACATTTTACGTCAAACATGATTTTGTACGGTGCTTCGTAAGATATCACATTAATGTCATATATAGTCACAAGAGAAGGCTTGATATCAATAGTTTTGCCTTCTCGTGCATATTGATAAAGTCTTTTTCCATCAACTTTTTTAGCAGAGTAAATAGGTGGAATCTGCAAAATATCGCCTTTAAATGCATTTTCAATTTCTAACATTTTATATTGTTCCAAAACTTTAACAGGCGTTACACTTGTAATATGCCCAAATTTATCAATGCTGTCTGTAGAGAAACCAAAAGTTATTTCTGCTCTATACATCTTCGTCTGCGATACTACATACTGAGCCAATTTCGTCGCTTTGCCTATACATATAGGCAATACACCTGCTGCCCCCGGATCAAGTGTTCCCAAATGACCTACTTTTTTTATATTAAGATTTTTCCTTAAAAATGATATTATATCATGAGATGTCATACCTGGCGGCTTCAAAACATTTAAAAAACCATCCATTTTCAATCACTCATCTACTTCAGATTTTATTAAATCTAAAATTTTTTCTTTTACATCATTTATACTGCCTTTTACTAAGAATCCTGATGCTCTTACATGACCACCACCGCCAAATTCTTTAGCCAGTTTATTTACATCCACATACTTTTTAGAGCGTAAACTTCCTTTTACAAAATCGTCTTTTTCAACCAGCATGATAGCTATTTCCACACTGTCTATATCTCTACCATAATTTATAATATTCTCTACATCTTCTAATTTTGTATTTGTCTTCAGGAAGTCTTCCTTTGATATCTCCATATATGCAACTTTTCCACCAAAATAAAGTTCCATATTGTCTATAACTCTGCCAATTAGCTTAAGCTTCTCATATTTAATATTATGAAAAATAATATTGGATATTTTATCCACAGAAGCACCATTGTTTATTAAATCACCAGCAACTTCATGAGTAAATGATGTAGTTGAGCCATACATAAAATGTCCCGTGTCTGTAACAACTCCAACATACAGACATTCTGCAATTTCTTGGTCCAAATCAATACCTAATATTTTTATCAATTGATATACTATCTCAGATGACGAAGCTGCATTTGTGTCTACATAATTCATAGTAGCATACAAAGTATTTGAAATATGATGATCTATATTTATTGACTTAGGAACTTTTCTAAGCAATTCTTTTGCCTTTCCCATTCTATCTGAATCGGCGCAATCTACAGCTATAAGCAGATCTACTGATATGTCAAATGGTTTTGTGATTTTATCTGTGTATGGCACAAATCTATAAATTTCAGGTATATCATCGTCAATAAATATAGATACATCTTTTCTCAATTTATTCATGGCTTTGTACAATGCAGTAACACATCCTATTCCATCACCATCAGGTGATACATGTGTTACAATAGCTATTTTTTCAGCTTCTCTTATTGAATCCAACATATCATTTAAAATCATTTGTCTTCACTCTCTTGACTATCTAAATCTCTTAAAATCTTAGAAATATGGGCACCATATTCTATTGAATTATCAAGTTCGAAAATCAATTCAGGAGTATATCTTAATTTAATTCTTTTTCCTAATTCATGTCTTATAAAACCAGTTGCACTTTTTAAACCTTCTATAGTATTCTTTTTCTCATCATCATTTCCATAAACGCTGATATAAATTTTTGCATAACGCAAATCTTTTGAAACTTCGATATCTGTTATGCTAGTCATGCTACTTATCCTTGGATCCTTTATCTCTTCGAATATCATTTGGCTTACTTCTTTTTTTATTTCTTCTGATAAACGTCCAATTCTATACTGCACATTAATTCATCCTTTCAACGAGGTATTTCCTCCATCTGGTATGCTTCCAGCACATCACCTTCTTTAATGTCATTAAATCTTTCTATGCCGATTCCGCATTCAAAACCAGATTGTACTTCTTTTACATCGTCTTTAAATCTCTTCAATGAAGATATTTTTCCTTCAAAAATTACTATGCCATCTCTTACTAATCTTATGTTTGCATTTCTGGAAATCTTGCCTTCTACTACATAACATCCAGCTACATTTCCTACATTAGGAACCCTAAATACTGCTCTTACCTCTGCTTTGCCTAATTCTTTTTCTCTATACTCTGGTTCCAACATACCCTTCATAGCTGCTTTTAAATCATCAATCGCATCGTAAATTATTCTATATAATCTTATATCAACTTTCTCTTTTTCGGCCAAAGATTTAGCCTTGCTATCAGGTCTTACATTAAAGCCAATTATTATGGCATTAGATGCAGAAGCAAACATGACATCAGTTTCAGTAATAGCACCAACTGCTCCATGGATAACTCTAAGTCTTACATCATCATTACTCAATTGCTCAATGGAGCTTTTTAATGCTTCAACAGAACCCTGTACATCAGCTTTTAATATTATATTTAGCTCTTTTACATTGCCTTCTTTTATTTGATTAAACAGTTCATCAAGAGATATCTTTTGCTTTTGCATCATTTCTTCTTCTCTGAACTTTTCCTTGCGCTTTTCTGCAATTGAACGAGCTTTTTTCTCATCATCCAATACAACAAGTATGTCTCCTGCTTTTGGAACGTCAGACAGACCCAAAACTTCAACAGGTATCGATGGTGATGCTTTTTTAACCTTCCTGCCTTTATCGTCAAACATTGCTCTTACTTTCCCATAAGCTGTCCCAGCAATTATTACATCACCTGTTTTTAGTGTTCCCTTTTGTACTAAAACTGTTGCAACAGGACCTCTGTTTTTGTCAAGTTGTGCTTCAATGATTGTACCTCTGGCTGGCCTATTTGGATTTGCCTTTAATTCTAACATTTCCGCTTCCAGCAATATCATTTCAAGCAAATCATCAAGCCCAATATTTTTTTGCGCTGAAACATTGACACATATTGTATTTCCGCCCCAATCCTCTGGCACCAAACCATATTCCACCAATTCTTGCTTAACTCTATCTGGGTTCGCATTAGGTTTATCAATTTTATTTATGGCTACAATTATCGGAACATTTGCAGCTTTAGCATGGTTTATTGCTTCTATTGTTTGAGGCATAACACCATCATCCGCTGCTACAACTAATACAGCAATATCAGTCACACTGGCACCTCTCGCCCTCATAGCCGTAAATGCTTCATGTCCTGGTGTATCCAAAAACACGACTTTTTTGCCATTTATTTCTACAACAGATGCACCAATGTGTTGTGTAATTCCTCCAGCTTCACGTTGAGTAACGTTTGTCTTTCTGATTGCATCCAGCAAGGATGTTTTTCCATGATCTACATGACCCATCACAGTTATTACAGGTGGTCTAGGCAGAAGATCTTTTTCATCATCTTCTTTGTCTATGATCTCAAGATTATCTTCATTTTCCTCTTTTTTTTCTAATAAAAAGCCATACTCTTCAGCGATTTGCGAGGCATTTTCATAGTCTATTTGTTGATTTATTGTCACCATTATTCCTTTGGATATCAATTTCTTTATGATATCTGAAGGATTTATTTTCATTTTTTCAGATAGCTCTTTAACAGTTATAAACGCAGGTATCGATATTATTTTAACAGAATCATCTTGTGGTTTATTGTTATCGTCCTTTGCTTTTTTGGCATCTGACTTTTTTTGCTTTTTGTTAGACTTTTTAGGCTTTTCATCAATTTCGTCATATTCTTCTACTAATTCATCGGTCTCTGTTTCCTCTTTTTCCGTCAATAAATCTATTATTAAACTTACTTCATCATCTTCTAACGTGCTCATATGATTTTTTACATTAATATCTAAATCATTTAACTTCGAAATCAATTCCTTGCTTGTAATTTTTAGTTCTTTTGCCAACTCATAAACTCTTGTCTTTGACATTTTATTCACCTCCATTAGTTAGAACCTCCTTTGCTTCAGCTAATAGTTTGTTAGATAGGTTTTCATCTGTAATGCCAATCACCGCTGTATCGTCTCGCCCTATGCTTTTGCCAATATAAGACATATTACCAGCGATTATATATAAAATGTTTTTAGAATTACATAAAGATATAAACTTTTTCTTTGTATTTTCAGAAGCGTCTTCCGCTATAATAACAAGACGAACACTTGATTTAGCAATTCCTTTTTCAACCGGCAACCTTCCCGGCAATAATTTTCCTGCTCTCCTGCACAACCCCAGCATAGAATAAAATTTATTCATTTGAAACCTCTTTTCTGATTTGTTCAATAATATCTTCAGTTAATGAAGTTTCCAATGCCCTTTCTATTTTTTTTGATTTTAAGGCTTTTTCTACGCAATCAATGTTTTTACAGACATAGCAACCTCTCCCAGACAACTTACCTGTCAAATCAACTTGGACTTCATTGCTATGCGCTTTTTTGACGATTCGAAGCAACTCTCTCTTTGGCTTCATTTCTTGGCAACCAAGACACATTCTCATTGGAACTTTTTTGGACTTCACGTTATCAACCCCAACCTTTAAGATTTAGCAGTAGATTCACTTGTTATGTCTATCTTCCATCCTGTTAGCTTAGCAGCTAATCTTACATTTTGTCCTTCTTTGCCAATTGCAAGAGAAAGCTGATAATCAGGTACGACGACTCTTGCTATTTTTTCTTTTTCATCAATATCAATACTTAAAACTTTGGCCGGACTTAAAGCGTTAGTTACAAATTCCTGTGGTTTTGAGCTCCATTTTACGATATCTATCTTTTCACCCTTTAACTCATTTACAACAGCTTGTACTCTTGCGCCCTTGTAACCTACACATGAACCTACCGGATCAACATTTTCGTCTTTTGCATATACAGCCATTTTCGTCCTTGAACCAGGTTCTCTCGAAATACTTCGAATTTCGACGATACCTTGTTGCAATTCTGGTACCTCCATCTCAAAAAGCCTTTTTACCAATCCTGGGTGTGAACGTGATATAAGTATTTGCGGACCTTTTGTAGTCTTTTTAACTTCTACTATATAGACTTTTATTCTATCTCCATGTTTGTAGGTTTCGTTTGGAATCTGCTCATTTGGCGTCAAAGTAGCTTCAGTTTTACCTAAATCAACTAAAACATTCTTTTTTTCTATTCTTTCTACAATTCCAGTGACTATTTCTGATTCCTTGCTTAAAAAGTCTTCATACACAATACCTCGTTCTGCTTCTCTTATTCTTTGAACAACAACCTGTTTAGCATTTTGTGCTGCTATTCTCCCAAAAGATTTTGGCGTAACTTCAATATCAACAGTATCACCAACAAGGTATTTCTTGCTTAATTTTTGAGCCTCTTCCAAACTTATTTCAAGCAAATCATTGTACACATTTTCCACAACTGTTTTTTGAGCATAGACTTTAACATCACCCGTTTCTCTGTCCATCTTTACTTTGACATTCTGAGCTGTTCCATAGTTTTTTTTGTACGCCGAAACCAATGCAGCTTCTATTGCTTCAAACATCGTTTCTTTCGTAATGCCTTTATCTTTGCAAATTTGTTCAAGTGCTTCAATAAATTCACTGTTCATTATTTTCCCTCCTTTAATCTAAAATTTTATAACAGGTTTAACCAAACTAACATTTTTTATATCAAATTCTCTTTTTCCGCCATCGTCAACAATGATCACTTTATCATCTTCAAGGCCTAAAAGCTCGCCTTCATACTTTTTCTTTTTATCTATTGGTTGATATAATGAAACTTCAACCAAACTGCCTTTGAATTTTTCAAAATCCCGTTTTGTTTTTAATGGTCTATCTATTCCTGGCGAAGAAACTTCAAGTATATAACTATTATCTATTGGATCTACTTCATCCAGCTTTTCACTTAAATATTCACTTATAATTTGACAATCGTCTAAGCTAACTCCTCCATCTTTGTCTATATAAACTCTTAGATACCAATTGTTGCCTTCTTTTTTGTATTCAACATCAACCAATTCAAAATTGTTTTTTTCTATGGCGGGAGTAACAAGCTGTCTTGTCAACTCTTCAATCTTTGACAATTTGATAACCTCCTTGTAGCTCATTATTTTATATATATAATACGAAAGAGTGGGAAACCCCACTCTTAAGTTCCATCTCTATTTTGCCATATCAATTATAACATACACAAATAACCAATGCAACATTAAAATAAACTTAATTGATTTGATTCAGGAATATCCTGCAAGCAACCATGCTGCTTTAAAATGTCGATAACAGTTTTACTGATTCTCGTTCTATTTCTCAAATCTTCTATTGATAAAAATTTGCCTTTTTCTCTCTCTTCAGCTATTATCTTCGCTGCTTGCTTACCTATACCTTCCAATGAGTTCAATGGAGGCAATATGCCATCTTTTGTAATTAAAAATTTCACCGCATCAGATTTATACAAATCAATATTTGTGAATCTTAGGCCTCTAAGGTACATTTCAAGACCAACCTCTAATATTGTCAATAAGCCTTTCTCCTTTGCTGTAGCATTATTGCCCTTTGATTCAATTAGCCTTATATTTTCTTTGATTTTTTCTAATGAATCCATCATATCCAAATTAAATTCATCAGCTCTAACAGTAAAATACGTGGCATAAAAAGCCTCAGGGTGGTGCACTTTAAAATAAGCTATCCTAAAAGCCATTATGACATAAGCAACTGCATGGGCTTTAGGAAACATGTACTTGATTTTTTGACACGACTGAATAAACCAATCAGGCACATTATGCTTTTTCATTTCCTCTATTTCCTCGTCTTTTATGCCCTTTCCTTTTCTAACGCTTTCCATTATCTTGAAAGACAACTTCTTGTCAAGCCCTTTGCTGATAAGAAATAACATTATATCATCTCGTGTGGAAATTACCTCTTTAAGTGTGGCTTTGCCTTCTTTTATTATGTCTTGTGCATTATTAAGCCAAACATCTGTACCATGTGAAAGTCCGCTTATTCTTACAAGCTCTGCAAAAGTTGTCGGCTTTGTATCAACCAGCATCTGTCTTACAAATTTCGTTCCAAATTCAGGCAATCCTAAAGTGCCTACTGTGCAATTTATATCTTCTGGATCTATGTTAAGAGCTTCTACACTTGTAAAAAGGCTCATCGTCTTTTTATCATCTAATGGTATTTCTCTGGCATTGATTCCTGTTAAATCTTCCAGCATTCTGATTACTGTAGGATCATCATGACCAAGTATATCAAGCTTAAGCAGTCTTCCGCTTATAGAGTGATAATCAAAGTGTGTTGTTATTATGTCTGAATCTTGTGCATCTGCAGGATGCTGTATTGGTGTAAAATCATAAATGTCTTTGTCTTTGGGGACAACCATAACACCACCTGGATGTTGCCCTGTAGTCCTTTTGGCACCAGTACAACCCATGACTAACCTCTTGATTTCTGCATTATGAACCGTTAAATTTTTTTCTTCGAAATACTTTTTCACAAAGCCGTATGCTGTTTTATCAGCCAATGTACCAATAGTTCCAGCTCTAAAGACGTGACCTATTCCAAATATTTCTTCTGTGTACTTATGTGCTATCGGCTGATAATCTCCTGAAAAGTTTAAATCTATATCTGGTTCTTTATCCCCTTCAAATCCAAGAAACACTTCAAATGGAATATCATGTCCATCTTTTCTCATCTTTGTTCCGCATTGTGGACAATCTTTATCAGGCATATCCACACCAGAACCATAACTTCCATCTAATATAAACTCTGAGTGCTTGCAATGAGGGCAGATATAATGAGGTGGCAATGGATTAACCTCGGTTATTCCGCTCATGGTTGCCACAAACGACGAACCGACCGAACCTCTTGAACCAACTAAATAACCATCACTTAGTGATTTTGTCACTAACTTTTGAGCTATGATGTACATAACAGCGTAACCATTATTTATGATAGAATTTAGCTCTTTGTCCAGCCTTTTTTCAACTATCTCTGGCAATTTTTCACCATATATTTCATGAGCCTTGTTTAATGTCAATTTCCTAAGCTCTTCTTCGGCACCTTCTATTGACGGAGGAAATGTGCCATCTGGTATTGGTTTAACATCTTCTATAGAATCTGCTATTTGATTAGGATTGTCTATGACAATCTCCCTTGCAATCTCTTCATCAAAGTAATCAAATTCTCTCAGCATTTCATCGGTTGTTCTAAAATAAAGTGGTGGCTGTCTATCAGCATCTTTAAACCCTTTTCCATACATGAGTATCTTTCTATACACATTATCCCAAGGGTCTAAAAAATGAACATCACACGTCGCAACAACCGGTTTTTTGAGTTGTTTTCCCAAATCATAAATTCTTTTGTTTATCTTAATCAATTCTTCTTTGTTTTTTACCTCACCCTTATCAATTAAAAATTCGTTATTTCCTAAAGGTTGTATTTCTAAATAATCATAGTAACTAGCGATCTCGTGTAATTTATCATCATCAAGATTTGATATTAATCCCCTAAAAACTTCACCTTGTTCACAAGCAGAACCAATTAATAATCCTTCTCTCATTTGCGACAAAAGACTTTTAGGAATTCTTGGATTTCTGTGAAAATACTCCAAATTTGATCTTGATACTAATTCATAGAGATTTCTCAACCCTTTTTGGTTTCTGACAAGTATGATTACATGATATGTAGGCATTTTTTTTATGTCAACCTTGTTTTTTAAATAATCGTTTATCTCATTTACTTTTTCTATTCCGTTTTCTTTCAGCTTATTGATACTTTTAATAAAAATTTCAGCAGTTGCTTTAGCATCGTCTACGGCTCTATGATGATTTTCAAGTGACACACCAAGATGCTGCGCTACAGTATCCAGTTTGTAATTTTTTAGATTTTCATACATGTGCCTGCTTAACTCTAAAGTGTCTAAAACGGGATTGTCCACTTCCATACCAAGATTTCTGGCTTTTGTCTTTATAAAAGTCACGTCAAAGTTTGCATTATGCGCTACAAGAATAGAATCCTTTATAAAGTCCAAAAATTTAGGCAAGATTTCTTCAATAGATGGGTACTCTTTAACCATGTCGTCTGTTATGCCGGTCAATTTTGTTATAAATTTAGATATGTGAACTTGTGGATTCACAAAAGTCTCGAATGTATCTACTATTTGACAATTCTTTATCTTGACAGCCCCAATTTCAATAATATTGTCATTAATGCTTGAAAGACCAGTAGTTTCAATGTCAAATACAACAAAGCTGCCATCAATAGTCATAGATGTGCTTCCGCTGACGATTGGAACACCATCATTGACAAGATAACCCTCTACGCCGTAGATGACTTTAACACCATATTTTTTCGCAGCACTTTGAGCTTCAGGATAAGCCTGCAATACAGCATGATCTGTTATTGCAATCGCTTTGTGCCCCCACTCTGATGCCCTTCTGATTAAAGACTCTGCAGAGCTTACTCCATCCATGCTGCTCATTTGTGTATGTACATGCAACTCTACCCTTTTTTGTGGATGAGAATCTACTCTGACAGATTTCTCGCATAGTTCTACGTCTTTAGCATTCAATATTAGATCTCTTTCATATTTATCGTAAATAACAGTACCGCGCACTTTTACATTGCTTCCTATTGTCAATCTGTCTTTAATTAGATTGTACTTTTCACCATTTAAAAATGCTTTAACTGTAAATGAAGATGTAGTATCAGTAATATCAAAAGTCATCAGATATTTAGATTTTATTTCGCGGAAATCTATTGAAAAAATTTCACCTTTTATTGCAACATCATCACCTTCTTGAAATACATCGCATATTTTTACAATTTCTGTATTTATTTCTTTTCCAAGTAATACTTTGCTGTCATTATCATCCACATCACTTTCAATTTTTTGGCTGCTTTCTGGAGGACTTGTGATGATGTTATTTGCCAAGATTTCTTCGTCCTTTTTGATTTCTTCATGAAGTTTGTCATATATTGCTTCATCAAAATCTAAAGCAAAATTTACGTCTAGATCATAATATTCTTTTATCAATTCGCCAATATACGCATCGATTTTGTTTTTCTTTAGAAAATTAAAAGATACTTCATTTGACGCCTTTATTATTACATGTTCCTCATCTTTAATCGATACATGACATGATTTTATAAAACTTAAAGTGCCAGGATATTTTTCACTGGCTTTTTTTATAATATCATCCCAATAATCATTTAAAACTGAATTTACGTCAATGTTATCTGCACCTGTAAATTCAAATTCTATATTAGAAAGTAGAGGGATTTTTGATTTAATAGTAGATTTTAAAGATTCTAATTTTGAAACATCTTTTTTAAAATTAAAAGGCAAAAACAGTATAAGCTTTCTTTCCTTTAAACATAAACTTATTTTATTTATTTTTATGTCGCTTATACCTAATTCCTCTTTAAGAAAAGAAGGTAGCATCAAAACGCACTCCTTACATCCATACCTTTAAAATGTCTTTATACATCATCAGCCTGGCTTTAAAACCTTTAATAAAACCCAATTTTTCTTCTTTCATTACATGCGTCATATTTTCTAACTGTACATGTTGCACTCTTAAATGTTTTTCTTTGGCATATTTCGTAAGCGCTACTTCTATTCCATATTTCAAAATGTCTACATCGCTATTATTTATAAAATCTATAAGAACATCTCTTTTTAAAACACGCTGTCCTGACAAAAAAGGAGCTATTTTTTGTGCTAAATCAGTTCTTTTTCTTCCAGATGAAAATATGCCAACTGCCATATCACACTTATTATCTAAAACAGGTTTTACTAATTTATTAAAATGCTCTGGAGTAAAACCTATAAGATCTGCATCAAGCAAAACTAATACATCTCCATTAGCAGCTTGAATGCCCCTTTTTAAAGCAGCACCTTTCCCTAAATTTGTCTTTAGATTTATAAGCTTTACGTTAAAAAGAGAAACGACTTTTTCAGTATCGTCTGTTGAACCATCATTTACAACTATTGTTTCATCAATAATATTGATTTTTTCTAATACTTTTAAAACATCTTTTATATTTTTCCCCTCATTATACGCAGGAATAATGACAGATATCATCATGATTTCTCCTTCAGTATATCGTTAAGTTCCTTAATAAATTCATCAAAAAGCTTATCTTCTGGTACTTTTTTAATAATCTTTCCTTTTTTAAAAATAAGACCTTCTCCAATTCCCCCAGCTATTCCTATATCTGCTTCTCTTGCCTCGCCAGGGCCATTGACTGCACATCCCATTACAGCAACTTTTATGTCTTGATTTATATTTGCTGTTGCTTTTTCAACTTTTTGAGCCAATTCTATAAGATCAATTTTAGTTCTTCCACATGTTGGGCAAGAAATTATTTCTACGCCTCCTTTTGCCAATCCTAAAGATTTTAATATTTGTTTTCCAACTCTTACTTCTTCGACAGGATTCCCCGTTAAAGATACTCTTATTGTATCTCCAATACCCATATATAGCAGTGTGCCAATCCCAACAGCAGATTTTATAGTTCCTGAAAAAATTGTTCCAGCCTCTGTAATGCCAACGTGAAGTGGATAATCTATCTTTTCAGAAATAATCTTATAAGACTCAATTGTCAACGGTACATTAGTGGTCTTTAAAGATACCACTATATCGTAAAAGCCGCATTTTTCTAAGAGAGATACACTTTTAAGTGCACTTTCAACAATTCCATCCGCTGTTACACCACCATATTTATTTAAAATGTCCCTTTCCAATGAACCAGAATTTACACCTACTCTTATGGGGATTCCTGCATCTTTAGCAGCATCTACTACTGCTTTAAGCTTATCATCTCCACCAATATTGCCTGGATTTATCCTGATTTTATCCGCCCCATGCTTAATAGCTTCTAAAGCCAATCTATAATCAAAATGTATGTCGGCAACAATGGGGATATCAATTTCTTTTTTTATTTCTTCAATGGCTTTTGCAGCATCTACATCAAGGACAGCTACACGCACAATATCACAACCCACACTTTCAAGCTCTTTAATTTGCTGCACGGTTTTATTTACGTCTTTTGTGTCAGTATTAGTCATGGATTGTATTGCAATCGGGTTTTCTCCACCTATGCGTATGCTTCCTATTTTTATTTCTTTTGTTCTTTTCCTCATAAAGTTTATCACCTATTATTTTAAAATATTTATCCTAACCAAATCTTTATATGTGGCAAAAAGTATAAGCGCGATAAGCAACATAAAACCTATATAATGTACAAATCCTTCTTTTTCCGGATCGACAGGTTTCCCTCTAATTTTCTCTATCAACACGAATAAAATCCTACCACCATCTAACGCTGGGAATGGCAGCAAGTTAAACAACCCTAAATTCACGCTTATAAGCGCAGTAAATGCCATTAAATTCAGTATGCCGGATTTCGCTTCTGTGCCAATAGCTTGAACTATGCCAACTGGCCCCATCAAATCATTCGTTGAAACTTTGCCAGTTATCAACATGTACAGAGATAAAATTATCATCTTTGAGAAATAAATAGTTTGCTTTATACCGCTATCGGCAGCTAATATCAAAGACCTACGATACTGTGGTACTATCCCTATCATTGGCTTTCCAGTGCTTTTATCAGTCATCGGTATAACTGCTTTTTTTAAAGTAATATTTCCCCTTTTAATTGTAAAATTTAACTTTACTCCATTGTTTGAATTTATAATGTTCTGCAATGTAGTCCAGTCATTAATTTTAGTATTGTTTACCATCACTATTTCATCACCCGGCTTTATACCGGCCTTTTCCGCAGGATAACCACTTATGGTAGAACTGACAATAGGAACTGGACTTCCAACGAAATAGAAAACCATAATTAAAATTATAAAAGTTAATAATATATTCATCAAAGGACCAGCCGCAAAAATGCCAAGCCTTGTATACCAAGGTTTATTTGTCACAGCTCTTTTATCATTAGATACTTCATCTTCCCCTGCTAAGGCACAAAAACCGCCAAAAAGCATTAATCTAAACGAATACTCCGTTTCACCATATTTTTTTGAAAATATCTTCGGTCCAAAACCTATGGCAAATTCATTAACTTTTGTACCAGACAATTTGGCTATTATAAAATGTCCGAACTCATGAATCGTAACTAAAATTCCCAATACAATTACGCTTACTACAACATAAAAAAATACCACTTACCTATCACCTCATATACTCACGCTTAATTTTTTCCCTTATTTCTTTATCTACTTCTATTATATCATTTAATTCCGGATTAATGATGTTTTTATGACTATTCATATATTTTTCTATTATACAAGGAATATCATTAAACGAAATTGCTCTTTCTAAAAATAATTGAACTGCTACTTCATCTGCTGTATTTAAAACAGTTGTCATTGTTCCGCCTTCTCTCAATGCGTCATACGCCAGTTGGAGACATCTAAAAGTATTAACATCTGGTTTTTCAAATGATAAACTTGCAATTTTGGCAATATCTAAATATCGTACGCCTTCTACATATACCCTGTTTGGAAAATTTAAAGCGTACTGTATCGGTATCCTCATATCAGCAGTCGCCATTTCTGCAATAATGCTTCCATCAATAAACTCTACCATTGAATGTATTATGCTTTCTTTATGCACAACAACTTCTATTTTTTCTAACGGCATATCAAAAAGCCAATTAGCTTCTATTACCTCAAACCCTTTATTCATAAGTGTGGCAGAATCAATTGTTATCTTCTTGCCCATCTTCCAATTAGGGTGATTTAAAGCTTCTTCAACTGTCACCGATTTTAAATCGTTTAATGTTTTACCTCTAAATGGTCCTCCAGATGCAGTTATAATCAATTTATTTACGAATTCCTTTTTCCCAGATTGAATGCATTGGTAAATCGCATTGTGCTCACTATCAACAGGGAATATATTTATGTTTTTCTCAATTGCCAGTTTCTTAATTATGTGCCCACCAGTTACTAAACATTCTTTATTAGCAAGTGCAATATCATGTCCTGTTTCAATCGCTTTTATAGTAGGAATAAGCGCTGCTATGCCTTCAATTGCTACAACAACAGTCTGAACATTTGAAAGAGAAGCTACCTCGTTTATTCCATCATCACCAGAGAGAATCACTGTATTAGTATCTACCATTTCTTTTAACTTTTTTGCAGAAGATTTATCTTTAACAGCTACAAATTTCGGATTAAATTCATCAATTTGTTGCTTTATAAGATCAATATTATTATAACATGTAAGTCCTATAACTTGAAATTCTTTTGATTTTCTTACTACGTCGAGTGTTTGAGTCCCAATCGAACCCGTAGAACCTAAAATGACAATATTTTTCATGCTTAACTCCTTTCATCTGTTTAAATACGTGAAAAATATGTAAATACAAGGAGATACGAAAAGAATGCTATCAAATCTATCTAATATTCCACCATGTCCCGGAATAATTTTGCTAAAATCCTTCGTGTTGCAATTTCGTTTTATAAACGACGCAAAAAGATCGCCTATTTGAGCCACTATGCTGCCTATAACGCTTAAAAATGTAATGTAGAAATAATTTAATTCTAATTTTTCTTTAAATAAATATGTAAACAAAAGGCATCCTATCAATGAACCTATTACTCCACCCACCGAACCTTCGAAAGTTTTATTAGGACTAATTGATGGACATAATTTATTCTTACCTATGCGTTTACCTATGAAATATGCAAAAGTATCAGTCAGCCAAGAAATGATAAATATAAGCCATACAAGCAAGTAACCGCCTTTAATGTCCCTTATTTTCCCTATGTACGAGAAAAAGATAACATATATGATTCCCATAATCGTTATGGAAGTATCTTTCAAATTATACTTATGAAATACAACTGGAATAGAAAATATTACTACAGACAAAATTACAAAAAGATCTATAGAATCATAGGTATAGCCAAAAATGTAAAAAAATAAAACTGCCACATAACCTATAAAATTTATAGGCTTTATTTCGGTATTTTTAAATACCGCGTAAAACTCGTACAATCCAATAAGACTAATCGCTACTAAAAAAAGTCTAAGATACCATCCTCCCATTATTAATGCCGCAAAAACCAGAGGAAGTCCTATTACCGCACTAAATATCCTTTTTTTTAACATATATTCAACTCCTTAATTATATGCCGCCAAAACGTCTATTTCTCTTTTGGTAATCAAATATAGCCTGCAAAAGATGCTTTTTTTCAAAATCTGGCCATAAAACATCAGAAAACCATAATTCAGAGTATGCAGACTGCCAAAGCATAAAATTGCTAATTCTCAATTCTCCACTTGGTCTTATGATCAAATCCGGATCTGGTTGTCCTGATGTATATAAATTATCAGCAATAATATTTTCGTCAATATCACTTAGATCAATTTCACCACTTAATAAAGAGCTGCCTATCCTTTTAAATGCTCTAACTATTTCACTTCTGCCGCCATAATTTAAGGCAATATTTAAAGTAAGACCCGTATTGCTTTTGGTTAGTTCCTCAGATTCTTTTATCTTAATTCTACATTTTTCAGGTATCATTGATAGATCGCCAATAAAGTTTAACTTCACATTGTTTTCATTTAATTCATTTACTTCGCGACCTAAATACTCTATAAGCAAGTCCATCAATCCGTTAACTTCATCTGCAGGTCTTTTCCAATTCTCTGTTGAAAATGCGTATAAAGTCAGATACTTGATTCCTATTTCAGATGATGCTTTAACAATTCGCCTTACAGCTTCCATACCAGCTCTATGCCCAAGTGTTCTTATGAAACCTCTCTTTTTTGCCCATCTACCATTCCCATCCATTATTATTGCCACATGCTTTGGAATATTATTTGCATCAAGCTTTTTCTCTATTTCTTCATCAGTGTTTTTTTGTCGCTTTTTAATAAAACTCATCAAATTTCCTCCTTATAATATGGGCAATACCCCCTCGCGAGAGGGGGTTAAAATTCAGCTACTATAACTGTTAATATACCATCTTCAAATATTGTCTTTAACACACGTATCTGATATCCTCTATAATTTTTAGTAGGCTTAGTAAATATCACATTATATTGAACATTATTTTTTTCTAAAATCCTCTTAGCCGCTTCAATATCGTATCCAATAATATCGATCAAATCTCCATTATCTCCTTTTCCTTCTGCTCCAAAATTTTGTCTATTTCTTTAATATACTTATCCGTCAGTTTTTGTACATTTTCTTCACTTTTTAATTTCTCATCTTCCGAAATCTCACCATTTTTATCCATTTTTTTAATAGCATCATTAGCATCTCTTCTGATTTGCCTTACTGCGACTTTAGCCTCTTCTCCTTTTTTGTGAACCAATTTAACAAGCTCTTTTCTTCTTTCCTCTGTTAAATCCGGAAAAACCAATCTAATTATTTTACCATCAGAAGTAGGATTAATGTTTAAATCTGATTTTTGAATTGCTTTTTCAATTTCAGATATTTTAGATGTATCCCATGGCTGAATGATTATAACTTTTGGTTCCGGTGCCGTGATTGTTGCTAACTTATTTATTGGCGTCATAGTACCATAGTAGTCAATTGATATTCTGTCTAAAAGTGCAGGATTAGCCCTGCCAGCCCTTATAGACATCAACTCATTTTTTAAAACTGCGATTGACTTTTTCATTTTTTCTTCAGTGTTTTTTAACAAATCATCCATCATTATCCCTCCTTGACAATCGTTCCTATTTTTTGACCCATTATTACATTTTTAATGTTTCCTGGTACAGTCAAATTAAACACGATAATCGGAATGTTATTGTCCATACACAGAGAAGTTGCTGTAGAATCCATCACTCCAAGCCCTCTGTTAAGCACATCAAGATATGTCAACTTATCAAACTTGATAGCATCTTTATGTTTAACAGGATCTTTATCATAGACTCCATCTACTTTCTTAGCAAGAAGAATCACTTCCGCATCTATCTCAGCAGCTCTTAAAGATGCTGTCGTATCAGTAGAGAAGAAAGGATTGCCAGTACCGGCCGCAAAAATCACAACTCTTCCTTTTTCAAGATGCCTTATTGCTCTTCTTCGAATATACGGTTCAGCAATCTGCCTCATCTCAATGGCAGTTTGAACTCTCGTTTCTACACCTCTCCGCTCTAAAGCATCTTGCAAAGCAAGAGAATTAATAACTGTAGCAAGCATTCCCATATGATCAGCAGTAGTCCTATCCATTCCTACTCCTTCTCTACCTCTCCAGATATTACCACCTCCAATTACGACACCTATTTGAACTCCCATTTCTTTTACTTCTTTTATTTGATCAGCAATTAAATTTACGGTTTCAAAATCGATACCATAGCCTGTGCTGCCAGACAAAGCTTCTCCTGAAATTTTTAATATTATTCGCTTGTATTTCACAGACATTAAAACACCTCATTTTATTATTCTATAAAAATATTAAAAATCCTTCATAAAAATCTATTAAAAATAGGACACAACCGTGTCCTATTTTGGTTGCCTATTTAATTTTATTCTTCTTCTTGAGAATTTTCAATACCTTCTCCTCTTTCGAATCTAACAAATCTTCTTATTATTATATTTTCACCAAGCTTTGCAATCAATTCATTTAATAGGTCTTTTATCGTCTTGCTATCATCTCTTATATACAATTGTTCTAATAGGCAATTTTCCTTATAGAATTTTTCGAGTCTTCCTTCAATTATTCTGTCGAGCACTTGAGCCGGTTTACCTTCATTTAATGATTGTGCCTTTAAAATCTCCCTTTCTTTTTCAATAACTTCTTGCGGCACATCTTCTCTTTTTATGTACTGCGGGTTTGCTGCAGCAATTTGCATACATATTTCTTTTACAAAAGACTTAAAATCATCTGTATTAGCAACAAAATCTGTTTCACAATTTACCTCAACAAGAACACCGATTCTGCCGCCACCGTGAATATACGATTCTACTAATCCTTCATTTGCAACTCTACCAGCTTTTTTAGCAGCGGCTGCCAGTCCTCTTTCTCTTAATATATCAATTGCTTTTTCAATATCACCATTAGAATCAGTAAGCGCTCTTTTGCAGTCCATCATGCCTGCTCCAGTACGCTCTCTAAGTTCTTTTACTTGTTGTGCAGAAATCATAATCTTACCTCCATCCTAATATAATTTATGGTAAGGACGAAAAATTCCTTACCATTCTAAAATTACTCCTCAACCGCAGTTAATTGTTCACCCTGTTTAGCCTCAATTACAGCATCAGCTATTTTTGAAGCTATTAATTTTACCGCGCGGATCGCATCATCATTGCCCGGTATAGGATAATCCACTTCTTCAGGATCGCAATTTGTATCAACAATTGCAACAATAGGGATATCAAGATTTTTAGCTTCAGCGATGGCAATAGCTTCTTTCTTAGGGTCAACTACAAAAAGCACCGATGGAAGGCTATTCATGTTTTCTATTCCACCTAAATACTTTTGAAGTTTTTCCTTTTCCTTTCTGAGTTTTATAACCTCTTTTTTAGGCAAAACTTCAAATGTACCATCTTCCTCCATCTTCTTTAACTCTTTAAGTCTCTCGACTCTGCTTCTAATTGTCTTGTAATTTGTCAACATTCCGCCAAGCCATCTTTGGTTAACATAGTACATTCCGCATCTTTCTGCTTCCTCTTTAACAGAATCCTGGGCTTGTTTTTTTGTGCCTACAAATAAAACAGTACCATCATTCGAAACAACATCTTTTATAAAATCGTACGCTTCCTCTATCTTTTTTACCGTTTTTTGAAGATCTATAATATATATTCCATTTCTTTCGGTAAAAATGTAGGGAGCCATCTTAGGATTCCATCTTCTCGTTTGATGACCGAAATGTACACCAGCTTCTAACAATTGTTTCATTGATATAACTGACATCTTCTCACCTCCTGGTTATTCCTCCGTTCAAATCATCTCATAAAACGACCATTATGGCACCAGCTTTATGATCTTTGAACGTGCGTTATCCATTGATTAATATATTATATTATGATATTTTTGTCAATACAATTTTAAATTTTTATG
Source organism: Thermoanaerobacterium aotearoense (assembly GCF_009905255.1). NCBI lineage: Bacteria > Bacillati > Bacillota > Clostridia > Thermoanaerobacterales > Thermoanaerobacteraceae > Thermoanaerobacterium > Thermoanaerobacterium aotearoense. The sequence continues at coordinate 1,443,527 of NZ_CP047602.1, forward strand.
TCCACATGCCCTAATAAAAATTTTTTTCTTTCTTTTTGAGATGATTTCCCTTCCATTTTATTTTTATCTTTCTTAGTTGACAATTTATTAGATTCATTGATTTTGTTTGTCCTGCTTTTTTTTATCTCATTTTCATTATTTATCATCTCCATAAATTGGCCAACAAATACATCTGGCCTTTGAATTTCAATTTGCTTTATATTGCTTACATCCACCATTTTAGGAATAGCTACCTGTAAATCTATCGGATTTACTGACATATATATACCCCCTTACCCCGCTGGCAATATGTCTATATCTGCACCATTTCTCACAAATGCAACATATTTCAAAGGATCCTTTATCTTTCTAGATACATCATCTATTGTTATTTTCGTACCCGGATAAACCGTATCATATACTTTGATTATACCAAATGATTCATCATTATTTGAATTTAATTCTCTATATTCATCCAATAATGACTTATTCTCAGCCTCTAATTGCATCAAAGATTTAAGAGTCTTTTCATAAATGGCTTTTTTATCTTCTGGTACGCCTAATTTCGTCAAATATGAAACGATTTTATTTAATCCGTCTATGGATTTTTCATTTTCAGATATTCTTTTAGATATTTCTTCCTTTCTCTTTCTCTTTTCAGGCGGTTCTCCGACTATCAGCTCAGTTTGTACAAACATCTTGGAACCAACATTTATCGCTTCTATTTCTCTTGTGGCTATAACTACACTTCCAACGATTAAACCTTTATTCCCAATTAGTTTGACACAATTATTTGTCTTCACCGTACTGTACATTATTGCTTCGCTCACAACATCATCTTCAGCTATTACTTCACAATTTTGCAAATACTTCGATACAACTTTCCCACCAGAGATAATCTTTGCCTTACCACTGCCTTGAACGCCTTTATGAATTATTACATTACCTTTTGCCGATATTGTAGAGCCTTCTACAACACCGTATATTTCCACATCCCCATCGCTTTCTATCTTATAACCGGAACTTATGTTGTTGTATATTTTAATGCTTGCAAAAGTTCTAATGTTTCCTGTCGAAGCATTGACATCTTTTAACTCAATTATAGGATTTACATTGACTTTTTGATCTTTTTTGAAAATATGACCATCAATAGAGGAATAAAGACACCCATCATTAATATATGTATTTTTGCCTAATGGCAATTTGGCTTCTTTGCCTTTGTTTGCTTTGACTATTTCTCCTTTTACGTTCATACCGTCTATACCGTCTTCAGGATCTATTTTTCTGGCTATGATTTCATCCTTTTTCACACTCTTAAATATTTGTAGCTCTTTGTAATCCACTCTTCCATCTTCAAGCACCTTTGGTTCAGCATTGCTTTCAAAATCAATTAAATACTCAACACGTCCATCTTTCCCATTTATAGGCTTTTTACCTTGTGCAATCAAATAACGTTCGTTAATATTGGGGGACTTGCAAATTTTATCTATGACATTTTCAATTATCCCAAAAACCACGTTATGAGATCTTAATAGTTCGTAAATATTATCTTTATTCAAAGCAATACCATCGTTTGAAATATTTTCAACTACTAAAAATGCTGACATTTTGTCTGATGATATTTCCAATTTGCAAGAATATTTTAAATCACACATATAAATGCCCCCAAATTTTTATTTAGTTACAGCAAGTCACTTAGCTTCTCCTTTAGCTTTTTTATGGCTTTTGAATGAATTTGTGATATTCGCGATTCCGTCAGTCCCATTATCTTGCTAATTTCCTTATAGTTCAAATCCTCATAGTAATACAATGAAATAATCAATCTTTCTTTCTCCTGTAACGTATCAATAGCCTTAGAAATATTCTGCTTCAAATCAAACATCATCACTTCGCTTTCAGGATTTGTAACTTCATTATCTGTGATTGAAGTGATTTTTAAATTGTTTTCAATCACTTCATCTAAAGAACTTATGTATCCTGCATTCATATAGCTTAAAGTTTTTAAAACGTCATTTTTTGACAGTTTTGTTGCTTCCATGATTTCTTCAATAGTAGGCTCTCTTTTGTATTCCTGTTCTAATTGTTCAATTGTTTTTTCGATGCTTTTATATCGTTTTTTCAGACTTCTCGGAATCCAATCTTTTTTTCTCAAATAATCAATTATCTCTCCCTTTATTCTTATCGACGCATATGTTTCAAACTTTACACCTTTTGATACATCGTATTTATTGACTGCATCGATTAAGCCAATCATGCCTTGGCTTATAAGATCATCAGTATCTTCTTTGCTTAACTCCGACAAACAAATTCTCTTGACTATATGCTTAACAAGTGGCATATATTTGATGATTATATCTTCTTTGGAGTTTCCGTCTTTTTGTTTCTCATATTTATCCCATAAGTCCTGTTCGAGTAGAGACATTTTTAAACATTCCTTTCCTACCCTAAATAAATTTTACGCCATGCCCAATTGTTTTAATTAATAGCTTACCACTTTCGCAATCAAATTCAATTGTACGACCATAATTACCACCTGTATCTTCTGAAACCAACGGTATGTTTAAAGACGATAAAACTTCTTTAGTGGCAATTACATTGCGGGCACCTATATTCATAATATCCAGGTTTGCTTTTGTTGCAAACATTTGAGCGCCACCTGCTATTTTACTTATTATGTACTTTCTGTCAGCACCTAACTCTAACATCATATCTATCAATGCTGTAATGCCTGTATCAGCAAATTTAAGTTTATTTGAGTTGTTTTTGCTTTGATTGCTATATGGCAACATAATGTGGACAAGTCCAGATATTTTACTTACTTTGTCATATAAGACAATGCCCACACATGATCCAAGACCGACTGTAACCAATTTGCTTGGACATTTAGCAACTCTTGCATCGGCCATGCCTACTCTAAATGTAAAATTATCCATCTAATTCAACTCCAAGTGCATTAAGTATTTTATCAAATGATTCTATATCAGGTATAAGAAAGAAATCTCCTTTTATTAATCTATTGCCTTCAAAAAACTCCGTCTCAATAAACAAAATTTTATCTGACAATTCGCTAAATTTGATTGCAGGAACACTTAATATAGCACCTGCCATATCAATGCTGATTGCAGGAGGTGATATTTTCATGTCCAAATTTGTTAATGTAGACAGTGAAGACACATAACTCCCTGCCATAATATTGCCTATTTCTTCTAATGCTGATTTTTCGATTTCTGTAAATTCATCGCCAACATTAACTCCCATCAAATATTGAATCAAATAAGAAGCACTTTCAATGTCTAAAGAAAATAAAATATTTCCATTCACGCTTCCTTCAAGGTCAAAATATATTCCCACAATAATAGTGTCAGCAACTCCAAATATATCCTGTACTTCGTTTAATTCCATCAATCGTACGGTGGGGATTTTCATATCTATTTTCTTTCCTATCAAAGATGCTAAAGCTGTTATGGCATTTCCTGAGCCTATATTCCCAAGTTCTTTAAGCACATCGATGTATGTCTCATTTATCTTATTTATATTCATATCTTCACTTCCTGCTGAGTAGTCAATTTGTCTATATCAAAAAGCATCAATATCCTGTTTCCTACCTTTCCTATTCGCCCAATAAAACTTTCCTTTTTGTATAAATTGCTGTTAACATCTATTGAGTCTATGCTTTCATCATTTATTTCTACAACTTCATTAGCGTTATCTACAATAACTCCGACTACAATGTCGTTATTTTTTATTATGACGATCCTTGTATCATCGTTAAAATCAACTTCTTCTAATTTTAACAACATTCTAATTGATATGACAGGGATTATCTCGCCTCTCAAATTTATAACACCTTTTACAAATGAAGGCGCTTTTGGAACCCTTGTTATCTTAGTAATCTTTTCAATAGATTGTACTTTATCTATTTCTATTCCGTACTCTTCACCGCCTAATTTAGTTACGACAAACATACTCATATGCAACGCCTCCTTCTTCTTTTAAAATAAATTATTAGAATCTATGATTAAAGCTACTTGCCCGTCTCCCAATATTGTTGCGCCCGCAATTACTTTTACATTGCTTAAATATTTGCCTAATGGTTTTATTACTATTTCTTGCTGCCCTATAAGTTCATCAACACTACATGCAGCCAAATTGTCGCCTTTTTTTATGATCACGCATATAAATTCATCATTGTCTTCATTAGACTCAACATCTAAGACATTATGCAGCCTTATAAGTGGAATTACTTTACCTCTATACATGACAACTTCCTTGCCCTGCACCAAATGTACTTCGCTTTTATTTTTGTTTACAATTTCCGATATTGAATTAAGCGGAAAAGCGTACTTTTCGTTTCCGACCATCACTAACAATGCTTGAATTATAGCCAATGTCAGTGGCAATTTTATTATAAATTTTGTCCCCTTATCTTTTTCTGTTTTAACTTCTATAGAACCATTCAAAGATTCTATTTTGTTTTTAACTACATCAAGTCCTACTCCTCTGCCTGATATATCAGATATCTTGTCGGAAGTGCTGAATCCAGGTTCAAATAACAATTTTACTAATTTTTCGTTTGACAACTCATTAGCTTCTTCATCAGATAGCATACCTTTTTCGTAAGCCTTCTTTTTCACTTTATCAAAGTTAATGCCGGAACCATCATCACTTACTTCAATTATCACATTATTCCCTTCATGGTATGCCTTAAGATTTATAGTGCCAGTCTCCGTCTTTCCTTTTCTTATTCTCAATTCAGGTGTTTCTATGCCATGATCTATGGAATTTCTTATTAGATGTACTAATGGATCACCTATTTCGTCTATTACAGTCCTATCAACTTCCGTATCCTGCCCAAACATATTTAACGTTATTTTTTTATTCAGCTCTCGAGACAAATCTCTTACCATTCTTGGGAAACGGTTAAAAACTCTTTCTACTGGCACCATTCTTACCTTCATTACCGCATCATGAAGATTCGTAGTTATTCTTTCGAGATACTCAATCGTTGCAATGGTGTCAGGATTTTTTTCGTTTGATTCCAGTCCCTCTAATCGTGTTTTTATTATGATTAACTCACTTACTAAATTCATCAAATTATCTAATCTTTCAATGTCTACTCTAACGCTTTTATTTGTCTTGCTATGCTTTATCTGATCATCGTTATTGATATTAGCTGTCTTTTCAAAATTCTTATTATCTTTTATTTCTTTGGAATACAATATTTCTTCGATATTTACTTCCTTTATCTCTGATATTGCGGTTAATTTTGACTTTACAGAATCTTTATCGTGTTTGCTAATCAAATGAACGGTGAATCTATCGTCAAATTTTTCATCTTCTATATCCTCTACTGAAGGTTTAGAATCTATAATATCGCCTAAATTGTCCAATGTATTAAATACTATAAAAGCTCTTGCAGACTTCATCACGCAATTTTTATCAATAACAACTTCAATACTATACGTTTTATAGCCTTGAGACGCCGCTTTTTCAATTATATCTTTCTCGTACAAATTCACTTCATTGCTGGCATAAGCTTTGGATTCTTCACTATTATTGGTTACAGCAATCTCCTCATTTGAATTGCCACTTTCCAACAACTTAATCAAATTGTCAATGTCATACGCATCATTACCACTTTGAGATATTTTTCCAATCATGGAGCTTAAAGCATCCATACATTTAAACAATACATCCATTAAATTGCTGGAAACTTTCAAAGAATTATTTCTAATTTCTTGAAAAATGTCTTCCATCTTGTGAGTCAATTTTGTCATGTTTTCAAAACCCATTGTGGCTGCCATTCCCTTTAAAGTATGGGCAGATCTAAATATTTCATCCACAATATGTGAATCTTCAGGATTTTTTTCAAGCTGAAGAAGATTTTCATTTAAGCTCTCAATGTGTTCTTCAGATTCTTCTAAAAATATCTCTAAGTATTGATTTGTATCCATTCTATTTTCCTCCTTTTTACATTCAAAAGTTTATCTGCTGTCTTTTTAATCGTCTTTGCTCTTTAAAAATAAATGATATTATCTTTTCTCTTATTCTATCTTGTATATCGACATATTGAGCGGCTATTTCATATCCATCATCAAAATAGTTATACCTTACCACTTTACATTTTTGAACCAATTCATCAGTTTCATCGCTTAGCTTAACGTAGCAAATTATTTCTGTACCTACGTCTACTTTTTTCTTAACCTTCGCTCTAAAGCCACCACCACTTATATCTTTTATGACACCTTTTTCGAAAGATTCATCATCTTCATGTAGCTTATACTTAAATTCAATTATTTTTTCTAATCTAAAAAATTGTCTTCTTTGCAGCTTTTCTATATCAGTTACCCTTTTTAATTGTATATACGACAAATTGCCGAAAAATCTATTGATGACTATCCCATCAAAAGTAAATAATCCATCTTTGTTAAAAAAGATGACATTAACTTTTGCGCCAATCCTTATTGGAACAAAGTGTCCATTATGTATCGGTGTTTCCACAAGCAATGTACCGTCTAAAGATACATCGTCAACTTTTGATACATATTTGTTGTTACTTTTGCCAATACTTATTTCGATCTTTTGCCCTGGCTTTATGTTAACCATTATTAATGCCTCCACCATTCAAAAACATTTTTCTAAATATTCCGAGAAGCCCTTCTTTCTTTTTATCTGTCTTATAATTTGTAAGGACTTCGGCAATTCTCGCGATATCTTTTGAAGGTTTGCTATACTGATACTTTAGCACAATAGGAATTTGCATTTTTATACATTCACTTATTTTGGCATCTTCATGTATAAAACCAAGATTAATTATTGAAGCGCCCAGAAAGTTAATAAGTGCATTGTTAAGCCTTTCATAAACAGAAACATATTCACTTTGGTTAGCAACTTTATTAACTATTAAATACAAATTTTTATCACTTAAGTCATTAATTGTCTTAATAAGTATGTAAGCATCCATTATGGCAGTTGGCTCTGGCGTGGTTACGATTATCACATCATCCGACATATCTATAAAACTTTTTACCGTTTTATTAACCCCAGCTCCAGTATCAACAATTATATAATCAAAGTAATTATCTAATATTTTTATATTGTTAAAAAATACATTTAAATCTATATCGCCATTTACGAGATCAAAATTTCCTCCTGTTGAAATGAATTTCACCCCAACAGGTCCATCGTTTATAACGTCAACGATCTTTTTGTTCCCATACAGCACATCGTACAATGTATAATTTGACACAACACCTAACTCTATCTCTGCATTAGAAAATCCTATATCAGCATCAACGATTAAAACTTTATATCCAAGCTTCTTTAGCGCTATAGATAGATTGACAGAAATGCATGTTTTTCCAGTTCCTCCTTTTCCACCTGTAACGGTTATGACTCTGCATCTTTTTGCACTGTTTTGTTGAAATAGATACCTAAGCCTCTCCGCCTGATCCATGTTAATTCCCCTTTAAAATATTTTGTGCAATCATTTTACTATCAGCTAAACTAATATCATCAGGTACCATCTGACCATTTGTCACGTATGATACAGATTTTTTTGAGTAGTATATTGAATTTAAAATAACACTATAATTATCTGTCTCATCTAACTTAGTAAAAAGAAGATTGTACTCATCTATAAAGTCGTACGATTTTATAATTTTTTTAATATCGCTGTTTTTTGTAGCTGCGCTTAAGCAAAGATAAACTTCGTCATAGGTACCATATTGCAAAAAGGTTTTTAATTCCTGCATTTTCTTAGAATCAGTATGACTTCTTCCAGCAGTATCAATCAAAACCACATCGTATTTGCTTATTTCACCTTCTAATCGATTTAAATCGAAAATATTGTTAACTACCATTACAGGTACGCCAAGAATCTCACCGTAAATTTTTAATTGTTCTGCACCAGCAATTCTGAATATGTCCGCAGTTATTAGCAATACTTTTTTCTTTTCCCTTAAAATTAAATTAGAAGCAATTTTAGCGATCGTCGTCGTTTTACCGACACCTGTAGGTCCAATAAAAACAGCACGTTTTTTCTCGTTTAAGCCGGTTATTTTCTTTGGAGGCCCAATAAAATTTACAATTCTTTTTTGCAATGTCTCTAAATTATCATCTGAAATCTCATTTATACCTTCAGCCAGAATTTTCGACAATTTATCATCAACGCCTCTTGAAACAAGTTCATAGACTAAATCTTTTTTACTTTCATCCTTTGTTTCACTATGTTTAAACTCTCTTAAAAGCGATTTGATTTCATACAAGTCTTTAATGAACAGATCTCTTTCATCGATTTTGTTTTCTTCTACTGCAGCTACAACTTCAACTTTCTTCTTTTTAAATAAGCCTCTCAATCCCCTTTCTTTGTAACTGCTCTGTTGCAATATTACCGCATCGCTGCCCATTTCAGCTTTAATAAGTTTTAAAGCATCTTGATAATTGTCTGCAATATATCGCTTAACTTTCACTTAGTTTCACCGTCCCTACAGAAAATACCTCTACATTAGGCAAAAGCTCATTGTACGATAAAACGACTATATCTTTTGAAATTTGTTCGATTAATTTTCGCAAATAAAAGCGTATAATTGGTGCTGTAAGTATAATTGGCTGTTCACCCTTAATCGTAATCTTTTTTATGATGTTGTGTACAGCCTTCAATATTTTTTGCATTGAATCAGGCGGAAGCGCTAAATACGATCCATGTTCAGTTTGATTTATAGCATTTTGTATTGACCTTTCAACCTCCGGATCTAACGTTATCACTTGGAGCTTCCCGTCTTTTGCATACTTGTTTGTTATAGCTCTTTTTAATGATTGTCTTACATACTCTGTTAAAACATCAGTGTCTTTCGTAGTTGGCGCATAATCAGCTAAAGTTTCCAAAATAGTTACCATGTCTCTAATCGAAATTTCCTCTCTTAACAAGTTGCACAAAACCTTCTCAATATCGCCTAAGCTTAGTAATTTTGGCACAATTTCGTCAACTAAAGCTGGATTTGACAGCTTTACATTATCTAAAAGCTCTTTGACTTCCTGCCTTCCTAAAAGCTCATCCGAGTGCCTTTTTATAATATTTGTAAGATGAGTAGAAATGACAGATGGAACATCAACTACTGTACATCCTAACATTTCAGCTTTTTGTTTCTCGCTATCGTCAATCCATAAAGCAGGCAAGCCAAAAGCCGGTTCTCTCGTGCTTATACCTTTTATATCGCTGTTTATTTCCCCAACTTGCATGCACAAATATTTATTTACATATACATCGCCTTTCCCTACTTCGTTGCCTCTTATTTTGATTATGTATTCATTTGGTTTAAGTTGAATATTGTCTCTCAGCCTTACCATAGGCACCACTAAACCTAAGTCCAAAGCAATTTGCCTTCTAATCATTACAATTCTGTCTAATAATTCGCTACTGGCAATTGGAATTAATTCATAGCCAAATTCCAGTTCAATTGGATCCACTTGCAATAAATCATAAGCTCTTTTGGGATCTCTAATTTCTTCCAATTCCTTTAAATCATCTTTCTTGATTTCATCATTTGCAGAGTTCTTCTTTCTATTTGCAAATCCTAAATATGTAAATAAAGAACCTATTATAAGCAATGGAATGGCAGGAAGCATAGGAACAAATGCCATCAATATAAGCAGAATACCAGTCATCTGTAAGACTCTTGGCTCTTTTATAAGCTGCATTATCACGTCGTTGCCCATATTTGTCTCTGAAGCAGTCCTTGTAACTATGATACCAGTTGCCGTTGATATTAAAAGCGCCGGAATCTGGCTTACTAAGCCATCACCAACAGTCAAAATCGTATAAGTATTTATGGCTTGGTTTATATCCATTCCCTTAATTGTCATTCCAATGATTAATCCGGCGATTATATTTATTATCATGATTATGATTCCAACGATGGCATCGCCTTTTACAAATTTACTTGCACCATCCATTGAACCAAAAAACTTTGCCTCTTCCTGAATTTTCTTCCTTCTTTCTTTTGCTTCTTTGTCGTTTATTATTCCAGCATTCAAATCTGCATCAATTGACATTTGTTTACCTGGCATTGCATCAAGAGTAAATCTTGCGGAAACTTCAGACACCCTTTCGGCGCCTTTTGTTATTACAATGAATTGTACAATTGCAATTATAATAAACACTATAAATCCTACTATAGGATTATTGCCAATGACAAAACTCCCAAATGCATGAATCACATTGCCTGCAAATCCAGACGTCAAAATCAAACGGGTAGAAGAAATATTAAGGGATAATCTCATCAAAGTCGTTATAAGCAATATTGATGGAAAAATAGAAAAATCCATGGCATCCTTAACATACATTGTCGTAAGCAATATTATGATGGATAGCGATATATTTAAAATAAGCAAAAAATCCAATAATATCGATGGAACAGGAATGATTATTATTAAAACAATTCCTACGACAAATATTGCTGCAATTAAATCTGAAAATTTCAATATATCCCTCCTATTCTCCCCTCAAACTATATACATAAGCCAAAACTTCTGCAACTGCTTTATACAATTCGGGTGGAATGCTGTCACCAACTTCCGTCGTCTTATACAAAGATTGAGCTAATGGCTTATTCTCTACAATCGCAATCGAATATTTAATCGCTTCTTCCTTTATTTTTTGTGCAACATAATCTTGACCTTTTGCCAATACGACAGGCGCATCATTAATCTCGCTATCATACATTAAAGCTACTGCAATGTGTGTAGGGTTTGTTATGACAACATCGGCTTTTTTTATGTTTTGCATCATCCTTCTCATGGAAATCTGCCTTTGTTTCTTTCTAATTTCTGATTTTATCTGAGGATTGCCTTCAGTTTCCTTAAATTCTTCTTTGATGTCTTCCTTGCTCATTCTAAGGTTTGACTCATATTCTCTCCATTGATACACGTAATCTATTGCTCCTAAAACTACCAATACTAAAGAGATCCTCAGCAATATGCCAGCAAATATGTTCATGTTGTATTTAATAAGATCTTGCACAGACATATCTAAAAGCTGCGGAATACCCTTATATTGACCTATCAAAAATGAATACATTACGTATGCCAATATGCTGATTTTAATGATTGACTTTACAAGTTCTAAAAGACTCCTTTTAGAAAACATCCTTTTTAAACCATCAAGAGGATTTAGTCTTTCTAACTTAAAATTTAAAGTCTCTAAAGTAAATACAAATCCAACTTGCGCATAAGTTGATATAAGAGCTATTATAAATACAGTTGCAATGGTTGGCAAAATCAGTTTTATAAAAACAGAAAACACCATCTCAAACAACTTGTATATGCCATTAATCGTAAATACATTATCGCTGGCACCACCATAATTTAAAAAAAGGAATTTGATTAAATTCATGATTTCGGCAATGCTATTTTGTACTGTAAAATATATGACAAGAAATCCAGCTATTGTTACAAGTGCTGAGGTAACTTCTCTGCTTTGAAATACTTGTCCTTTTTTCCTTGCATCTTGCCTTCTTTTGGGTGTTGCCGGTTCTGTTCTTTCACCTGCAAAAATTTGTAGCTTCAATTCCTGTCATCCTTTGACAATTGATTTAAAAAGCATAAATATATCTGAGTACATTCCATTAAACAAGACATCAATAACCGCTAAATACATTGGCAGCATAATAAATAATGTAAAAATACCGACGAATATTTTTATAGGCATACCTATCATAAATACATTTAATTGCGGTATCGTCCTCGATATTATGCTTAAAGTTATATCTGTAAGCAAAGTCGAAACAACAATCGGAGCGCTTATTCTAAATCCTAAAACAAACATATCCGATACAATTTTCGTGATGACTGTATTAATGCTTTCTAAATGTAAAAATGGCGTGCCTACAGGTATCATGCTATAACTTTGAAAAAGCAGTTGAAAAAGCTTGTGATGACCATCTATAAGTAAAAACAATAATAATGTAAGTATGTACACAAAATTTCCAATCAAAGGTACCTGCGTTTCTTCACCAGCCGCCAAGACATTGACAATGCTAAAGCCCAATTGGTAATCTATTATTTGTCCAGCCAAATATATAGCGCTAAACGAAATCATAGAAGACAAACCAATCAATAAGCCAATCATAAACTCGTTAAAAACAATTTCAACGTATTGATATAAATTATTTGCATCAATTTTCACATTTACTAATTCAAAAATCATTATTGATGTAAAAAAAGCAAGTCCTATCTTAAACGTGGAAGGCAATGTCTTTGTCCCAAAAAGTGGTGTCAATATAAAGATTCCCAACATTCTAACAAACACTATTAAAAAGTACTGCACATTGTTTAAAATATAATAACTTAACTCCATATTATCTACCTGATGAAACTGTTAATATTTAAAATCAATTTTTGAGTGTAATTAATAAGTACCGTAAGCATCCATGGCCCAAATAATATAATAGATGCAAATATTGCTAAAATTTTAGGCACAAATGTCAATGTCTGTTCTTGAATTTGGGTTGTAGCCTGAAAAATACTTATTATCAATCCTACAAGCAATGATATAATTAGAAGAGGTGCAGAAACCATCATAGTTACCATTAATGCCTCTCTTCCTATATCAAGAACTACTCCCGGATCCATCTATTAACCCCCTTATCTAAAACCAATTACTAAAGACTTAACCAAAATATTCCATCCATCCACAAGTATGAAAAGCAAAAGTTTAAATGGCAAGGATATAAGTACAGGTGGCAGCATGAACATCCCCATCGACATCAATACACTGGCAACAACCATGTCTATGATTAAAAATGGTATATATATGATAAATCCAATTTCAAATGCCGTTTTCAATTCACTTATTATGAATGAGGGTATAACAACTCGCAAAGGAACATCATTTACACTTTTTACTTTCAGCTTTGACAAACTGATAAACAAATTTAAGTCATTTTTCCTCGTCTGCTTAAGCATAAAGCTTTTCAACGGATCTCTTGCCTTAACATAAGCTTCTTGTGGTGTTATCTTTCCTTGCATATATGGCTGGATAGAATCTTTATTTATTTGTGCACCAACTGGTGCCATTATAAAAAACGTCAAAAACAAAGCCAGACCAATTAAAACTTGATTTGGAGGCATTTGCTGTAAACCTAAGGCGTTTCTTAAAAACGATAAAACCACAATTATCCTTGTAAAAGAAGTCATCATTATAAGTATTGATGGCGCTAATGTCAATACAGTCAAAAGAAGAACTATTTGGATGCTTGATGCAACTTCATTAGAAGTCGATGGAGCATTGATCGTTATTAACGGCGAAGCGTTATTTGGAGCTGCATATGCATTTTGTATCAATAAAATTGGCAATACAAGCACCAACCAACTAATTTTTTTTATCTTTATCATGTTCATTACCACCCAGATTTTTAATTGACAATCTCTTTAAATTATTTAATGAAATATTAAAACTTTGTCCAAAGCTAAAACTTTTATCTTTTATTTTTAAGTCTTTTTCGTCTAAAGTTTTTATGTAAACAATAGAATCGTTTGTAACACTAAAAAGCATGTATTCATTGCAAATCTTAATTATATATAAGTTTTTATCCTTGCCTAAAGCCAGATGATCGATAATATCAAAATTTTCTCCTTTGTACATGTTAAACGCTTTTCTATTTAAAAACAAAGTTACATAATAAGCCAAAAACACGACTAAAATAAACATCAAAAGAAATGCTACAGCTTCAACAAACAGGTTATCGCTGGACATCTAAATTCCTCATTTCAACATTTTCTTGACGGCTTCTATGACTCTATCTGGTTGAAACGGCTTTACTATAAAATCTTTTGCACCTGCCTGTATTGCTTCTATAACCATTGCCTGTTGTCCCATAGCTGAACACATGACTACTTTTGCATTTGGATCCTTTTTAACTATTTGCTTTACAGCTTGAATACCATCCATTTCTGGCATTGTAATATCCATAAGCACTAAATCGGGTTTCTCTTGACTGTATTTTTCCACGGCTACAGATCCATCTTCTGCTTCAATTACAGTGCCAAGATTGTTTTTAGTTATTATATCTTTTATCATCATCCTCATAAAAGCTGCATCATCTACAATCATTATTTTGCTCATGACCAAATCCTCCTCGTATTATAATGAATTTATTCTTTTGCTTTGTTTTACTATATCAAGTATTCTGACGCCGAAGTTCTCATCTATTACTACTACTTCGCCTTTCGCAATAAATTTCCCATTAACCAATATATCTACAGGTTCGCCAGCTAATTTGTCAAGCTCGATTATAGAGCCTTCATTAAGTTCTAATATATCTTTTATTAATTTTCTTGTACGCCCCAATTCAACAGTCACAGTTAATGGAATATCCATTATAAGATTTATATTTTCTTTTTCTGAAGCTGTCTGTTCATCAGCGTCAAGCTCTTTAAAAACGACCGGCTTCACATCGACCTTTCTACTTTTTGGCTGGCTTATTTGCTCTTCATGTCTAATTTCTTCATTGAAATCATTCTTTATTCCTGCAGTACCAGTATTTATTATATCATCATCCTTAACATCTTGAAAAGAACCTTTTGGAGAATTTTCTACATTTTTTGACATCACCTGCTCGACAAGCTTTTTAGCAAATGAAATAGGAATCAATTGCATGATTTCACTGTCAATTATGTCTCCAACTACCATCTTAAATGCAACCTTAACTATATCCTCTTCAGGGAAAGAAATGTCTCCTGGCAATCCTTTGTTAAAATCCACGATAAAAGCTTTTGGCGGCGAAATATTTATGCTTTCGCCAATGAGTGTAGACAGCGAAGTCGATGCAGAACCAATCATCTGATTCATTGCCTCTCCAATAGCACTCAAATGAAGTTCTGTTATCTCGCCTTCAGTGATATTCCCATCACCACCCATCATTAAATCAGTGATGCGAAGTACATCTTGCTCCTTTAAAATCAAGAGATTGTTACCTTTAATGCCTTCTGTATACTCTACTTCAACAGCAACGTATGGTATATTGAATTCTTTCTTTAAGCTTTCCCAGTTAACAATGCTGACTTTAGGCGTCGTTATAGTTACCTTGTTTCTGAGAAGCGTAAACAATGTTGTTGCAGATGTTCCAAAGCTGATATTTCCTATCTCACCTAAAACATCTTGTTCTTCTTCAGTCAAAATTACATCACTTTTGCTATTTTCCGCACCAGCCATACCACTTAATAATGCATTAATTTCATCCTGTGATAAAATATCACTCATCCGCATCATCTCCTTCGCTGCAAATCTCGGTTATTTGAACGCAGTATTTCTTGTTTCTAATCCCTGGGACACCTAAAAACTTTGTTTCATCGTTTATCTTTACTTCAATAGGATCTTTATACCGCTTATTTATCTCAATTACATCGCCTTTATCAAAGCTTAACAAATCTCTAACTGTTATCTTTGATGTACCTATGACAACTTTTAAAGGAACATATGTATTAGATATTTTATCTTTAATTATTCCTATGTCACACGTCTGCTTCTCTGCATTAGAGAACCATGTCTTTGTAGTAAGCAATGGCAATATAGGAACAATCGTTATATGTGGCAGGCAAAAATTTATCAACCCTTCATTATCATTTATCTTTAAAGACATTGTACACAACGCTACAGTTTCGTTAGGAGAAATTACCTGTGTAAATTGAGAATTGGTCTCTATCCTTGTTATCTCTGGATTAAGCTCTGTAACATTGCTCCACGCATCTTTTATCAGTGGCAGCAATTGCGTTGTTATCCTTGTTAAAAGTCCCATCTCAATTTCAGTATAATCTCTCTGCACAGTTTCGGATGTACCAATACCACCCAATATTTTATCTATTATTGTAAATGTTGTATTATTGTTGTACTCAAGTATTATTGGTCCTTCCAGCGGCTTTGCATCAATAACGGCTATGAATACTGGATTTGTCAATGAATTGCTAAACTCGTAGTATGTTATCTGCTCCACAGACACTATCGATACTTGAACCAAAGTTCTTAAATAACCAGACAAAAACGTCGTAAAACTTCTCGACATATTCTCAAATATCATTTGGAGAGTTCTTAATTGTTCCTTTGAAAATTTATTAGGTCTGCGAAAGTCATAAGGTTTAACTTTTGCTTCTTGCTGACTTTCTTCTATTTCCTTTACATCAAATTCTCCTGAATTCATTGCTTTTAATAATTCATCGATTTCGCTTTGTGACAGTATGTCAGCCATAGAACTCTCCTCCCTTATTGAACTATAAAATCATCAAAATAAACATTCGTTATCTTATCGGCCCCTAATATCTTATTGATTTGACTTTTTATCTGATTCTGTAGTTTAGCTTGTCCTTCAGAACCTTCTAAATCTTGAGCAGTTTCATTTCTCAAAATTTGAATTATTGCATCTCTTATTTTTGGGTTTTGTTCAGTTAACTCGTTTAAGACATTTTTATCGGTGACCTCTAATTCAATACCAGCCTTGATAAACTTATCGTCTCCTTTTAAGTTTGTAATAAACTCACTGCCAGGAGAATAGTTATAGTAAACAATTTTAGCCGGCTTTGAGTTGTAATTAAAAAAGAAAAATGCACTTCCAAAAGCTATGATAACTACTATCAAAATTATTATTATGATGTTATTTTTCATGACAACACCTCTGCTATATTAAAAAAATGATTTTAAGCCTCTCCTAAATGCAAAAATTTAACTTAACATGATTTTGCGCTTATACTCTATGACTTTTCTTATAATATCATCTTTCTTTTCTTTCACGACAACTTTTTTGCCGCTAATCAAGCTAATGACAGTATCGGGTGTTTCTTCAATAAATTCTATCATATCAGCATTAACGACGAATTCATCTCCATTTAGCTTTGTAACGCTTATCACTTATTAATCCCTCTTAACATATTAATAAATTAAATTACCTTTTTAAGTTTACTAAATCTTGCAATATTTCATCAGATGTAGTTATTACCTTTGCGTTTGCTTCAAAACCTCTTTGAGTTGTAATCATGTTAGCAAATTCATTTGCAAGATCCACGTTTGACATTTCAAGTGTTCCTGGGTTTATGGTTCCTCTTGTCCCAGTGTTTGCAGCACCTATCATTGGGTCTCCAGAGTTGACTGTATTTATAAACATTGTATTTCCTACCTTCTCCAAGCCCTGCGTATTTTGGAAATCAGCCAATGCTATTTGACCGATCACTTGTGTTCTGCCGTTTGAATATATACCGCTTACAACACCGTATTGATCGATGTTTATGCTTTCAATAGAACCTGCGGAATTGCCATCCTTACTTAATTCCCTTATATCCGTTGGATTGGAATACATAGTGAGTTTAGAAAGATCTATGGTAATATTTGTTCCATCTCCCAATGTAGCATTTGTATTTGTTATTGGAAGTGATGAAACACCTACTGTAAATATTCCCGCAGGAGAAGCTGGTGGTGCTGGTTGCTGTATTACACCATTTGAATCGAATGTAATTGTCCCTATTGTGACAGGCGTAGATAAGTTAGTGCCATCAAAATTTGTTATTGTGGCATTCCAATTTCCAGCATTATCTTGCTTAGTGAATTGAATTGTTGCAACATGACTTCCACCTTGAGAATCGTATATTGTGACATTGTAGCTAACCGAGCTTCCGATGCTTGTGCCTGCATCAAGATTGCCACCTAACTGGATCGTTTTAGTAGAAGCTGGTGATGTGCTCGACCAGTTTTTAATGCTTATGGGCGATAAATTTCCGGTATCTGTATTTACCGTCTTCCCATCCTGTGATATCCACCCCATTACTTTATATCCATCAGGTGTTACAAGATCTCCATTTGAGTCAAAGGAAAAATTTCCAGCTCTCGTATATAAATTTGCACCACCATTGTTTACTATAAAAAAGCCGTTGCCGTCTATAGACAAATCTGTCGGATTGTCAGTTCTCTGAGAACCACCATTTGTAAACAACGTATCAATAGACGCTATAGCAACACCTAACCCAATTTGTTGTGGGTTTGTGCCTCCACCATTGTCTTGTGGTGCAGAAGCGCCTTTTATAGTTTGGTTGAATATCTCTTTGAATGTCATTCTACTGGCTTTAAAACCTACAGTATTTACATTAGCAATATTATTGCCTATTACATCCATTTCAGCTTGGTTTGCTTTAAGTCCTGAGACTGCTGAATACATTGATCTTAACATGATCTTTCCTCCTTAAAAACTATATTAGATTAGTCGGATACAGAAGTTACAGAATCCAATGACACATCGCTTCCATTGATTTCTAAATAACAATTGCTGCCGTCAAATTTCACGGAGTCCACCTTTCCTGTCACAGTGGAAGTGGAGCCATTTGAATCTACACTTGCTGTAACCGTCTTTCCTAATAAGCTATAAGCTTTAACAGCACTAAAACTTTCATTTAAATTTTGCATTTGCTCTAATGCTGAAAACTGTGCCATTTGAGCTATAAATTCTTTGTCATCCATTGGATTCAAAGGATCTTGATTTTCCAATTGAGTAACAAGCAACTGTAAAAATTGATCTTTGCCTAACTCTGAATTTGGATTGGTAACTTTAGTCCCATCAGTATATGTATTCATATAGCTATTATCGTAATTTGTATTTATTGCCATCATATCACCTCCTTTAAACAACCACATCTACATGATCGTTAGATATGCTATTTAATGTTGAATAAGTCTGCGTTTGAAGCTCTGCGTCATCATAATCTTCATAATTAATGCGCACTTTGCTATTGTTAGGACTTTTATATCTTTGACTGCTATCCTCTTGTCCACTGTACTGTGATGCAAATTGCATATTTCTATCTATTGAAACATTGAAACTATCTATTTTTATGCCTTTTGATTCAAGCTGATTATTTAATATGTTTAAATTCGCCTCAATCTGGTGTTTTACTTTTTCATTATCGGTTAAAATGTTAGCCGTCAAACTGCCATCTACAGATTTTATGTTGATTTCTAAATTCCCTAAAAAATCCGGCTTAAGCTGAATTTTTATATTTGACTCTGTATCTGTTTTAGTTATATTGACGTTTTTAACAATTTGATCGATTATATCATTTATTTGCACGCTGTTTTTAGAATCTGTATTACCCTCTAAAGCTACTGCCTGTTTGCTTTGAACAGTATTAAAAGCAATCAAATTGTCAACCTTTGTTTCTATCGATTTACTGTCATTTATCTGTTGGTAAGCATCATCTGCTTTTTTTGAAAATAATTTATTGCTTATTTCTAAGTTAGCATCCTTTTGAGTTCCATTTAAATCATCATTTTGACTTTGATTTTCATTTTGTGATAAATTACCATTTTTAGTTTCTACTTTTGTATCAGCAACAGTTTTAGCATCGTATGCATTTACGCTGGATTTTACACTTCCACTGTAACTAATGGTTGCTAACTGTTTTTGCCCACCGTCATCGCCTAAACTTTGGTTTGACTTATCTATTGCATCATTTTTAGTTGTACTATTAACATTCAATGTAATAACATCAGATCCCATTTTAGACAAATCAACATTTTTTAACACATTTAAAACTTCATTAGCGTCAATGTTTAAATTGTACTTATCATTCAAAGTTTTTGTAATAATTTCTGCCAATTTATTTAAGTTTATTTTAGACTCATTTTGGCTTGCAATTATAGTATTTAACTGATTTAATATGCTTTCTTTCAGAGATTCCAAATTATCTTGATTTGCTGAAACATTTAAATGCAAATTGTTACTTATTAAATTTAAAATCATACTTATTATATCTGATATTTGTTTGTCATCTAAAGACATATTATCATCGAGATTTTTTCCGTCGCTTTTGATTGCGCTATTTTTGATATTTTTTATAATGTCTTTGAAATCTGAACTTTTTTTGCTTGGCGTTTTACCATCATTTTTTACCTGAACAGAACTGTTTAATATGTTCATTACCTGCACCACTTTATCATCTCCTCTCTATGGGGAACTGGAAGCATTTGCATAAAGTATCTTCGTTATATCAGCCGCTTTTTTAGGATCCAACTGTTCAAGTATCTTAGATGCGTTATCTTTATTCATATTGCTTAAAATGCCTATTAAAACATTATTGTCCGTTATCTGGTTCAATATGTTGGCAGCATTCGCAGGATCCATGCTTTCATAATACGTAGCTAAAGTTTTTAAATCAGTTTTTTTTGTGTTTGACTGCGCTTTTAAGTTATTTATCTCATCTTGCTGTTTTTGAAGCTGTGACTGTAAATCTTCGATATTTTTTTCTTTATCGCTTAAGGCAGATTGAACACTTTGCAATTCTTTTTGCTTTATGCTAAGCTCTTCATTTAATTTTTTTATTTCATCTGCGTAATTAGTCGCAGGTTTGACCTGAATTAGGCCTTTTAGCACAGGTACATTGCTTAAAATCTTTAATGTATGATTGCTAATTCCACCAATATTAAAATAAAACAACAAGCCGACTAATAAAACTACAAATAATGAAATTAATACAACTATAAATAGTCGCAATGGCCTTCTTCCGTTTATGGATTCTTCTTTTTCCATCGACTAACCTCCTAAAGTAGACCTGGCTGTTTTGTACGATATCTGTTCATCGATCATTAAATTTTGTTCTATCAACGTTTGATACTTGTACTCTTCATATTTCTTCTCTTTCAGGCTTTCCAAGGCTTCTTTTTCTTTGCTGACTTCCATCAGATTATGCCTCTCTTTTTCGATTTCTTCTTCTATCTCTTTTAGAATAGCTTTTTGCTGATTGTATTTTTCGTAAAGAGATTCTATGTACAAATTAAATTGTCTTAAATTCATTGCTGAAGTGCCTAACGCCTTATTCTCTTCATTTTCTTTTGTTGTTTTTTCTATTCTATTTAAAATTTCAACTAATTTGCTTTTTTGAACTTCGTATTTTGAAATCAAAATTGCCATTTTTTCTTTTTCCATCTTTTGCTTTTGTTCCTTTATATTTAAAACTGTTTCCAAAGCATACCTAAATTTTTTCACATTATCACCTGTTCAATATATTTTTTAGCATGTTTATTTCATCGTCAAAGTCATATTTTTCATCTGTCGACTGCTTTATGTAATTTATCATGTCATCATGAAGCAGTATAGCCTCATCTATTTTAGAGTTGCTGCCTCTTGCATAAGCACCAATATTTATTAAATCTTCAGATTCTTCATAAACAGACAATATGTTTTTAAACCGCAACGATAAATTTTTATGTTCATCAGTGACAATATCATTCATAACTCTACTTATGCTTGATAAAACATCTATAGCCGGGTATTGACCTTTATTTGCCAACTTTCGCGATAAAACAATATGCCCATCCAATATACCTCTTACTGCATCTGTTATTGGCTCATTTAAATCGTCGCCATCTACTAAAACCGTGTACAAAGCCGTTATTGAGCCATATTTTGAAGAGCCTGCTCTTTCTAATAGCTTTGGAAGAACCGAAAAAACTGATGGAGTATAACCTCTTGAAACAGGTGCTTCACCTATTGATAATCCAATCTCTCTCTGAGCCATCGCAAACCTTGTGACAGAGTCCATCATGAGCAATACATCTAAGCCCTGATCCCTGAAATATTCTGCAATAGACGTAGCCACCATAGCTCCCTTGACTCTCATCAATGCAGGAGTATCAGACGTAGATACCACCAATATAGATCTTTTCAGCCCATCTTCTCCTAAGTCATTCTCAATAAATTCATTAACTTCCCTTCCTCTTTCGCCTATTAGTGCAATAACATTAATATCAGATTTTGCATTTCTGGCTATCATTCCAAGTAAAGTACTTTTCCCGACGCCACTGCCTGCAAAGATTCCTATTCTCTGACCTTTACCACAAGTAAGCAAACCATCTATGGCTTTTATGCCTAAAGTCATCACTTCACTTATTCTCTTTCTCTCAATTGGATTCGGAGGTGTGTTGTTTGTGCTGACTAATTTTTTGCATTTTATCGCACCTTTTCCATCAATCGGATTGCCTAAGGCATCGATAACTCTTCCCAGCAATTCTTCCCCTACTCCAATTTTTAATTTTTGCCCTGTAGATACAACGCTATTGCCTGGACCTATGCCGTCCATATCTCCTAAAGGCATCAAATAGACTTTATCATCTTTGAATCCCATTACTTCTGCATAGACAGTAGTGCCATTTATCGATCTTATTTCGCAGACATCGCCAATATTAGATATAGGGCCTACGCTTTCAATTGTTAAGCCAACAACTTGGCTTACCTTGCCGTAATACTTAATAAAATTTTTGTCTTGCAATATGGATTTGCACCTATCAAAAAAACTGCTATTGCTCATTTAAAACACCTTTTAAAGCTTCTTTAATGCTTTCTATTTGGGTTTTCAATCCAGAATCAATCATCCCTGACGGTGTCTGTACAATGCAATCATACTTATCGAGTGAAATATCCCTTACAATATTTACTTCATCAATAAATTTCAAACTTTTCAATAACTTGTCTTTATTTTTAGTTAAAAACTCATAATCTTCATCACTAACTCTAATAGTCACGACATTAGATGCTTCATAGTTTTCTAAACCTTTTTTAACGAGATTAATCACTAAATCTTTATTTTCTTCGATATTAAGATCAATTATTTTCTTTACACAGTAAATTACAGTTGAAACAATGTCACTTTCAATCACCTTATGAAGATTTCGCCTTTCGTCTGCAACCATTTCTTTAATCTCTCTTGCCTCAGCCAATAAATCGTAAGTTTGGCTTTTACCATCTTCAAGCCCTTTATTCAAGCCATCAGCATAGCCTCTTTCATATCCCTCTTTGTACCCATCTTTCTTGGCATTTTCCTTTATCCCTTCAGCTATTTCTTTTGCTTTCTTTATAAGATTTTCTGCCTCATCTTTAGCAGTTTTAATAATTTCACTCTGGATAATGCTTATCTTCTCAAGTCTCTTTTTAAATTCCAGATATTTAAAAGACTCATCAACATTAAGTTTATCATTAGTAAGCTCTTTCACTTTTTCCACATGAGGTTTATCAATAATTACAGGAGATGAATTTACACAATCCTCATTTTTTAGTATTCTATACAATTATTTCATCACCTCCGCCTCTCGATATGACTATCTCGCCTGCTTCCTCTAACCTTCTTATAATATTGACGACTTTTTGTTGTGCTTCTTCAACATCTTTTAATCTTACAGGGCCCATGTATTGAATGTCTTCTTTAATCATATCAGCCAACCTCTTTGACATGTTGCTGTAAATAACTCTTTGCACTTCTTCATTAGAACCTTTAAGCGCAAGAGCAATATCGTGATTGTCTACTTCTCTTAACACTCTTTGTATTGAACGATTATCCAGCGTTATAATATCTTCAAATACAAACATGCGTTTCTTTATTTCTTCTACAAGCTCTACATCTTTTGTCTCCAGTGTATCAATGATATTCTTCTCTGTTGATCTATCAACTGCATTTAAAATATCTACGATTGTCTGTATACCACCTGTAGATGTGTAATCTTGAGTCACCAAAGAAGATAGTTTCTTTTCTAATATGCGTTCAACCTCTTTAACAATCTCTGGCGATGTAGCTTCCATTTTTGCAATTCTCATTGCCACATCCGACTGGATATCTTCAGGCAGCGATGACAATATAACACCTGCTTGTTGCGGCTTTAAATACGACAATATCATCGCTATCGTCTGAGGATGTTCGTTTTGAATGAAGCTCAATATTTGAGATGGATCTGCCCGCCTTACGAAGTCAAAAGGTCTAACTTTAAGTGTAGACGTAAGCTTGTTTATTATCTCTAAAGCTTGCTGAGAGCCAAGAGCTTTCTCCAAAATTTCTTTTGCATAATCGATACCGCCTTCAATTATGTACTCTTGTGCAATGCACATATTGTAAAAATCATCCAGTATTTTATCCTTCTCCTCGGGGGATATATTTCTTATATTGGCTATTTCCAACGTCAATTGCTCTATTTCTTCTTTTAAATGTTTGTAGATTTGTGCTGCTGTCGAAGGCCCTAAAGCTATCAAAAGCATTGCACTTTTTTGTTTGCCTGATAGTGTACTTTTTGCCAATGTAGACATCACCATCCATTCTATTCTTCATTTAGCCATGTTCTAATCAGTTGAGCTACTATGTCTGGTTTTTGCTTAATGAATTTCTCGATTTGCTTTTTCTTTTCATCTCTTTCATCATGCACTTCTATATCTTCCAAAGGTTCAACCATAGATATGGCTTCTTCTGATTTCGCAGAAGGTACAGCCAGCTTGCTTCTCTTTTTCATAGCATAGAAAACACCTCCAGCTAAAACCAAAGCACCTAACAAAATAAGCCATACGTATGGGAATGATTGTTTTCCATTATTCTTCATTTGATTCAATAAATCGTTGTTAAATTTTATTCCCATAACCGAAACAGATACATTTTTCCCTCCAGCGGCATTTGAAACAAGATCTGTAAGCTGCTGTTTCATGGCTGGCGTTAAATTATTGTTGTTTACCACTACGCTTAAAGATATGTTTTGTATTTTACCTTGTGCTGAAGTCAACGTCGTCTTTATCTGATTTATCTCGTAATTTATGGTCGTATCAGTCTTGCTATAACTTGAATTGCCATTATTTTGAGTCGTGTATGTCGTGCTGCCTGGCGGATTGTTCGTCGCGGTGCCAGCTGGCGCTCCATTGCTGGAACCATTGGCAATCTCTTTTATTGTCTGTGTGCTTCTTATGATCCCATTATTGTCAATTACTGGCTGCCATTCTACTTTGTCTTGCACCTGTTTATCGAAATTTAAACTTACATTAGCTCTAACTATGACATTTCCTGGCCCAAAAACTTGCTCTAAAAGCGACTGAATATTGTTTTGCAAATCGTTTTGCACCTTCATTTGAAGGGCATACTGCGAACTTGCCCCATCAAGTGAACTGTCATTTTGAGCTACCAGCACTTTACCGTTTCCATCAATGATCGTAACTTTATCAGGACTTAATCCCTGAACGCTTTTTGACACGAAGTTTGTTATTCCGTTTATCTGCTGATTTGTCAATGTAACTCCAGGCTTTAACTGCAACATAACTGCCGCTGTCGAAGAATTGTCACTATTAGACAGCACAAAATTATTCTGATCTGGTACGACTATATTTACTTTTGCATCTTGTACCCCATCTATTGTCTTCAACGTATCCTGTATTTCATTTTGAACAAAATATATGTACTTCTCTCTTCTTTCTTGATCTGTAGTAGCTAATGAATTATTCATTGCATCGCTAAAGCTAAAACCATCTTGTGGTATTCCTTCTGTTGCAAGTTGCATTCTCGCCTCATCTTTGTACTGAGCAGGCACCAATATTGTGCTGCCATCTCCTTCAATTTTATATGGTATTTTCAATTCATTCTTCAATTTGTCGACTACAGTACCTGCATCTTTTGTACTTAAACCAGAATACAAAACTTCGTAATTGGGCTTATTTAAAATATACAGAAGTAATGCAATGCTTCCTATTAATAATAATGCAATAATACCTATTTGGATTTTTTGCTTTTTATCAAATTTATTCCAAAAATTGTCTATCTGCTCACGTATGTTATTTATAAAAACGGGCATTAATTCACCTCATCTCAAAGCTTTTTAAACTGGCATTCTCATTATCTCCTGGTATGCATCAAGTATCTTATTTTTAATCTGAATGGTAAGTTCCAATGCTATATCGGCTTTGGTAGCATCAATCATCACATTATGTATATCATTGATATCACCTGTAACTAACATTTGATCATCCTGCTGTGCCTTAAGTTGCAGATTGTTCACATCAGAAATAGCAGTTTTTAAAATATCTCCAAAGGAAGTATTGCTTGTGGTATTTGAAGTACCAACACTACCAACCGCACTTATCTGTGAAATAGGATTTATCATAATCAATCACCTAAGCCTTTCCAATTTCTAATGCTTTTTCTATCATCGATTTAGTTGAATTAACCGCAGTCACATTCGCTTCGTATGCCCTTGTGGCAGAGATCATATCAACCATTTCAGAAACGATGTTTACATTAGGATAATTAACGTATCCAGTGCTATCTGCATCAGGATTACCTGGGTCATAAACGCGATTAAAAGGTGTTTTATTGTCTTCCTCGATAGATACGACTTCAACACCATTTCCAACCGATGATGAATTTCTTGCCGCATTCAGCATATCGTTAAAGCTATTTTGATTGTCAATTTCTTTTAAAACTACAAGCTTTCTTCTGTAAGGACCGCCATTAGAAGTCCTTGTAGTATCTACATTTGCGATGTTTTGAGAAATAACATCCATTCTAAGTCTTTCAGCCGTAAGACCTGTAGCGCTTATATCAATAGAATTTAAAAATCCCACATTTAATTACCTCCATCTTTTATTGCTGTAAGCAGAGAATTCAATTCACCACTGACTCTTTGAGCCAGCGCATCATAATAAAGCTGATTTTTTGCTAAATTCGACATTTCTACGTCAATATCAACATTATTGCCATCTAATCTCATAGATGTACTATTATCCTGAACAATTTGCGGTTCAATATTGTCTATTGATGTCGAATTAATTGGTATATGATTTTTATCAGTAACAAAACCAGCTAACTTATTGGAATTTATGGCATCATTTAAAATGCTTTCAAAATTTACATCAGATCTTTTAAAACCCGGGGTATCCACATTGGCGATATTATTCGATATGACTTCATTTCTAAGCTCTGAAGCATCTAAGGCTTTACTCATAAGATCTACTGTGTTAAAGTTGATTCCCAGCATTTTTATTCCTCCATTTCAATAATACTATTATTCGACACAAAATTGCATTTTCCTTCAAAAAATATTCAAAAAAATTGATTATTTTGGCATAAAAGCTGTATTATGAGCAAGTAAAGAAATATATGTCAGTATTTATCAAATTTTGTCAAAATATATTATATCACTGGATTATTTTAAAGACCATAAGAAAAAAGTCCTAAATTTATTTAGGACTTTTTTCGCATTATCGTTTTAACTTTTTAAGCTCATCTATAAGTTTATCATTCAGAATCTTTATGTGAGTTCCTTTCATT
Organism: Thermoanaerobacterium aotearoense; assembly: GCF_009905255.1. Lineage (NCBI taxonomy): Bacteria > Bacillati > Bacillota > Clostridia > Thermoanaerobacterales > Thermoanaerobacteraceae > Thermoanaerobacterium > Thermoanaerobacterium aotearoense. The sequence goes on from NZ_CP047602.1 coordinate 1,470,599, forward strand.
CCTAACGATCTGGATTCAATAACACCAGCACTTTCAAATTTTCTCAAAGCATTAACAATTACAGACCTTGTTATGCCAACTTTATCAGCTATCTTACTGGCCACAAGCAAACCTTCGTTTCCATCTAATTCTTCAAATATGTGAATCACAGCTTCTAACTCTGAATAAGATAATGTTGCCAAAGCCATCTGTACTACTGTACGTTTCCTTTCATCTTCCTCCATTTCATAGTTCTTGGATCTCAGTATTTCCAATCCTATGACTGTAGCACCGTATTCAGCCAAAATAATATCATCATCAGTAAATTTATCTCCTACTCTCAAAAGCATTAGGGTACCGAGTCGATTTCCACCACCGAAAACAGGAACTACAGTCTCAAAAACGTCATCCTTTTTTACAAGCATGGCTTTACTTTCGACAGTTAGATTTACAGATGTTTCTGATATCTTTAAAAGCTCATCATTAAAATCTTCTGAAAGCTGCATACCTTTGACTATCGATTCACCTATATTTCCCACAAATTTCTCTATATTTTTCCCTAAAAGCTTACCTCTTCTGCTTACTATAAAAACATCGCAGTTGATGACATCCTTCAGTATCTCAGACAATTCATTGAAATCAACTGGCTGAACGCCTGTCTTTTGAAGTACCTTATTTACCTTTCTAATTTTTTCTAATAGTATCCCCATTATTATCCTCCTCTTAAAGTATGTATTTATTAACATCAAATTTGTTCAAATTATCTTTTAGCTGTTCATCGATATAATTCTTATCGATAATCACTTTGCCACCAGTTATGTCAGGAGCTTCAAACGATAGCTTTTCAAAAAGCTTCTCCATTACCGTGTGTAATCGCCTTGCACCTATGTCTTCAGATTGTTGATTTATTATATAAGCAATTTCTGCAATCCTATCTATTCCATCATCTGTGTATTCAACTTCTACCCCTTCAATGCTCAGTAATGCCGCATACTGCTTTGTCAGTGCATTTTTAGGCTCCTTCAAAATCTTTATGAAATCTTCTTTAGTCAGAGATTTAAGCTCCACTCTTACAGGAAATCTCCCTTGTAACTCAGGAATTAAATCGCTAACCTTAGATACATTAAAAGCACCTGCAGCTATAAAAAGAATATAATCAGTTTTAACAGGACCGTATTTTGTCATAACTGTGCTGCCTTCTACTATAGGCAATATATCCCTTTGAACTCCTTCTCTAGATACATCTGGACCATTAGTGTATCCGCTTCCAGCAATTTTGTCAATTTCATCTATAAAGATTATGCCGTCTTGTTCCGTTCTCCTAATGGCTTCGTCAATAACCTCATCCATATCAATCAAATTTTGAGCTTCTTCAGCCTCTAAAATTTTCTTTGCTTCCCCTATGGGGACTTTTTTATACTTCTTCTTTTTAGGTAAAATATCTGCAAACATATCCTGTAAATTTATGTTCATTTCTTCTGCACCTATATTTGAATACATTTCCAGAATTGGCGAAGAAGAGTCTGTTATTTCAATCTCTATTATCCTATCGTTTAATTCACCGCTTCTTATTTTTTCTCTTAATTGCTCTTTTTGCATTCTTATTTCTTGTCCATCATCATCGTGGGTATCCTCATCGCCTTGTGCATTAAACAAAAACTCAAAGGGATTTTTCTGCCTTTTGCTTTTCCTGCCATTTATCAAGTAATCTAATATTCTCTCCTCTGCAAGCTCTTTTGCCCTTAACATGACATTTTGCATTTTCTCCTGCTTAACCATCCGAATGGCTGACTCAAGCAGATCTCGTATCATCGACTCTACATCTCGTCCAACATAACCAACTTCTGTAAACTTAGTAGCCTCAACTTTAACAAAAGGAGCTTCAATAAGCTTTGCGATCCTTCGTGCTATTTCTGTCTTTCCTACACCTGTAGGCCCAATCATCAAAATATTTTTAGGAGTTATTTCGTCTTTTAATTCGTCTGGCAGTAAATTTCTGCGGTATCTGTTTCTAAGTGCTACAGCCACAGATCTTTTTGCCATGTCTTGACCAACTATATATTTATCAAGAGCGTCGACAATTTCTTTTGGAGTATAATTTTTCATACTAAGTCCCTCCTTACAAGCTTTCTACTGTTATGTGATCATTTGTATATACGCAAATTTGAGATGCAATCTCAAGGGACTTTCTCGCAATTTCATCTACCGGCAAATCTGTATTATACCTTAATGCAAGTGCTGCAGACATTGCAAAATTTCCACCAGAACCAATCGCAATTACATCGTTGTCTGGTTCAATCACTTCTCCATTGCCAGAAATAACTAACGTCACATTCTTATCTGCCGCAATTAAGAGCGCCTCTAGTTTTTTTAAAATTTTGTCTTTTCTCCAATCCTGTGCCAGCTCAACAGCAGATCTTTTTAAATTCCCACCGTATTGCTCCAATTTTTCTTCAAACATTTCAGATAAAGTAAATGCATCAGCTACTGAGCCAGCAAAGCCAATCAGTACCTCATCATTGTACAATCTTCTAATCTTTTTTGCGCCATGTTTTAAAATTGTATTTTCTCCAAACGTTACCTGACCATCACCAGCTATTGAGACTTTATTGCCTCGTCTTACAGCTACTATAGTAGTACCTTTAAACAAACTCTCACCCCCCAAAAACAATATAATATTAACACAAATTTTATAACATTTCAATAATATTTCGAAATTTTTTATATATTTAAATTACTTTACATAATCGCAATTACTGCATTTGATAATCTTTCGCCCTTTTGAATATTTCTCAACAAGTAAAGCACCGCATTTAGGGCATGTCTCTGCTACTGGCCTATCCCAAAACATCGTACCACAATTTGAAGAATTTTCGCAGGCATAATAGACTTTGCCCTTTTTGCTTTTCTTAATGATTATTTTGCCTCCACATTTAGGGCATGTTACGCCAGTTTCTTCGTACAATGGTTTAGTATTCTTACATTCCGGAAATCCTGGACAAGCCAAAAATTTACCATAACGTCCATATTTTATAACCATATTTCTACCACAGAATTCGCATTTGATATCAGTTTCTTCATCTTTTATTTCAATATCTTTCATTTGTTCCTCTGCTACCTTCAGTGAATCATTAAACCCATTGTAAAATTCATCGATGACATCACACCATTTTTCAATTCCTTCTTCAATTCTATCCAATTGCTCTTCCATTTGAGCTGTAAATTTTACGTCTACTATGTCCGGAAAGAATTCTTTCATTACATCTGTTACAATAAATCCCAATTCCGTTGGCTTAAGATTTTTCTTTTCTTTTATTACATATCCTCTTTCTAATAATGTGGATATTATAGGTGCATAAGTACTTGGCCTTCCTATGCCTTTTTCTTCAAGCTCCTTTATTAGTGTAGCTTCGGTGTATCTTGCAGGTGGCTGTGTAAAATGTTGTTCTGGCTTTAATTCCTTTAATTTCAAAAAATCTCCGCTGTTAAGCATTGGAAGCATTTTCTCCTCATTTTCACTTTCCACATCATCTGTGTAAACAACCATAAAACCAGCAAATTTAACCTTAGAACCACTTGCCTTAAATACGTAATTTTTATTAACAATATCAACGTTCATTGTATCATATAAAGCCGGTGACATCTGACTTGCCAAAAACCTACTCCAAATCAACTTATACAGTTTATATTGATCTGGCTTTAAGGAATCTTTAATTCTTTCGGGGTCTAAATCTATATATGTAGGTCTTATAGCTTCATGTGCGTCTTGCACATTTCCTCCCTTCTTTGAATATGTAGCATTCGGGTTCGCATATTCCTTTCCGTATTTCTGCAATATATACTCATAGGCCGCTTTCTTAGCTTCATCGGAAACTCTTGTCGAGTCTGTTCTCATGTAAGTTATTAATCCAAGGCTGCCTTCCCCCTTTATTTCTACACCTTCATAAAGTTGTTGGGCAATCATCATGGTCTTTTTCGCAGTGAAACCCAATGTTTTTGAAGCTTCTTGCTGCATTGTGCTTGTTATAAAAGGTGGAGAAGGATTTCTCTTTTTTGTGCCTGTTTTGACATTTTCTACTACATAATCATCTGTTAAATCGTCTATTACTTTGTTTACATCCTTCTCGTTTTTTAATTCTACTTTTCCCTCTTTTGTACCGTAAAATTTTGCTTCAAAATGTTGTGTCTTTTTTTCTTTGTACAAATACGCCGATATGCTCCAATACTCCTCCGGTTTAAAATCTTCGATTTCCTTTTCCCTATCACAAATCAACCTTGTTGCTACCGATTGAACTCTCCCGGCACTCAAACCTCTCTTTATTTTTTTCCAAAGCAAAGGACTTATATTATAACCTACAAGTCTATCTAAAATTCGCCTGGCTTGCTGCGCATCAACCAAATTCATATTTATTTCCCTTGGATTTTTAATGGCATTTTGTATAGCGTTTTTTGTTATTTCATGAAACTCTATCCTGCATTTTTCATTAATATCAATATTTAATAAACTTGCCAAATGCCATGATATAGCTTCTCCTTCTCTATCAGGGTCCGTGGCAAGGTAAATTTTTGATGCATTTTTTGCCTCTTTTTTTAGCTTCTCGATTATCGGTCCTTTTCCGCGAATCGTTATGTATTTTGGTTCAAAATTTTTTTCAATATCTATCCCAAGCTGGCTTTTAGGCAGATCTCTAATGTGTCCCATAGACGCTTCGACTTTATAATTTTTTCCTAAATATTTATGTATTGTTTTAGCCTTAGAAGGCGATTCTACTATTACCAAAGATTTTTCCATTTTGATACCTCCAAAACAATTATTAATTATATCAAATTGTCGTATTAATTAAAACTCTTTTCATATTTATTTCCAGCTAACCTGACAATAAGACCCTTAATCGTCAGTGATGATAAAAGATAATTGACTTTAGATATAGGAAATTTAGTTATCTCCACAATTTCTTCTATGTCTCTTGGGCATTCTGATATTATAGCGTACAATTTTCGTTCTTCACTGCTTAGTGTATTTACGAATCGCTCATTTATTCTTGTTTTTATATCTTCTCTAAAATTATACTCATCAAGAATATCGCTGACATTTGCAACTAATTTTGCACCTTGTTTTATTAATCCATTTGTACCTTTGCTATAAGCACTTGTAATAATACCTGGAACAGCAAAAACATCTCTTCCCTGTTCCAACGCAAATTTGGCAGTAATCAAAGAACCACTTTTAACACCTGCTTCAACAACTAATACACCTAATGACAAGCCGCTTATTATCCTGTTTCTAGCAGGAAAATTGCCAGCAACAGGAAGATAATCAAGCGGATATTCCGATACAACAGCACCTTTAGAAATTATTTCCTCCATCAGTTTTTTATTTTCTTCAGGGTATGCTATATTTACTCCACAACCAAGTACTGCAATTGTCCTTCCTCCAGCTTTTATAGCACCTTTATGGGCTTGACTGTCAATTCCTCTGGCCATTCCACTTATTATGGTAAATCCATGCTTAGACAATTCGTATGAAAATTTTTCAGACATCAATTTACCGTACGACGTAGCATTTCTTGAACCAACTATGGCAATTGACATATCATCAGATTCAGTGATATTACCTTTTACATACAAAACTGGAGGCGCATCATATATCTCTCGAAGTAATTTTGGATATTCGTCATCATCTATCAATAACACTTTTATTTTTTCTTTATTCAACCTTTCTGCGTATTTATACGGATCGACCTTTTTTGCCTCTATTATGCTATTTAAGATCCTTTCATTATTGACTAATTGTTTTATATCATCCGCGTTTGATTTATATACTGTTTCTGCATTTCCAAAATAATCCACAAGCTTTTTGAAAGTCTTTGCGCCTACACCGTTAATTGAACTAAGCCAAGCAGAAAATATTTTATTCCTATCCATTATTACACCTCAAATATATATTTTAAACATTATCCATTATAATAATAAAAAACAAAAAATAAAAGCAGGTATTTTATATATTTTTGTCGAATAAGTATAAGTTGGGTGATAAAATGGTAAAACAATTTTTAACGATAAAAAGTTTAAAAGAACACATATATAGCTATGGATTCGAAATAGAGGGATGCAAGATAAGCAGCAATGCTTTAAGATGGCTTGAAAAAGAAAAAAGTAGATTAAATAATTTAATGAAATACGAAAATGAACTTTACAATTCAGATTATAAGTTGATTGGAGGAATTGACGAAGTTGGAAGAGGACCTTTAGCAGGTCCTGTCGTTGCAGGATGTGTAATACTTCCAAAGCAATCACTTATTCCAGATATTGACGATTCAAAAAAATTAAGTGAGGCAAAAAGAGAATTATTGTCTGAAATAATTAAAAAAAAGGCAATTTCATATGGTATTGGCATAATAGACAATGAACGTATTGACAGAATAAACATACTGAATTCCACTTATGAAGCGATGAAAATGGCGATTTCTAATCTCAATATTAAAGCTGATTTTTTGCTGGTAGACGCGATATCAATACCAGACATTGATATTGCGCAAATGTCTATAGTAAAAGGTGATGCAAAAAGCATTTCTATTGCCGCTGCATCTATAATAGCTAAAGTTACAAGGGATAATTTGATGAAAAAATACGATGAAATATATCCACAGTACGGCTTTTACAAAAATAAAGGCTATGGCACAAAAGAACACATAGAAGCTATAAAAAAATACGGCCCATGTCCAATACACAGAAAAACATTTTTAAAAAATATATTAGGTGATTGATTACATGAATAATAAAATATTGGGTAATTTAGGAGAAACAATTGCAGAAAATTATTTAAAAAAATCCGGTTATAATATTGTCTGCAAAAATTTCAGGTGCTCTATCGGAGAAATAGATATAATAGCATTAAATAAAAATAGCCTGATTTTTGTTGAAGTTAAAACAAGGACTTCAACAAAATTCGGCTATCCAAAGGAAGCAGTAACGTACCATAAAAAAAATAAAATCATTAAAGTCGCAGAAGCTTTTTTAGCATTTAACGAAAAATATGCAAATCATATTTTTAGATTTGATGTAATTGAGATATTAATCGATCCAAAAACATTTAAGCTTAACAATATAAATCACATAAAAGACGCATTTACGCTTTAGGTAATAGTCCCATTTTGTCTTTAACCTTATTTACAGTCGTTTTTGCAATTTCACTAGCTTTTTCAGCGCCATCTTTTAATACTTCGTTTATAAAATTTAAATCCAGATTTTTGTAATTATGCTGTATTTGCTGAAGCCTTTCTACTATAACATCAACTAATTCTTTCTTTAAGGTTCCATATCCTTGTCCCTTAAATCTTGCCTCCGCATCTTCTATGCTTATGTCAGTAAATGCACTGTATAACGTAAGCAAATTGCTTAAACCCGGTTTATTCTCAGGATCATATCTTATCACGTTTTCTGAATCTGTGACTGCCTTCATGATTTTCTTCTTTACCAAAGAAGGATCATCTAATAAATTTATTTTGCTATATTGATTTTCACTACTTTTGCTCATTTTTTTATCAGGTTCAGTCAAACTCATTATTCTAGAACCAGTCTTCATAATCATCGGTTCAGGTATTACAAAAGTATCACCAAATCTATTGTTAAATCTTATGGCTATATCTCTTGTAAGCTCTAAATGTTGTTTTTGATCATTGCCTACAGGGACAAAATTTGTATCGTATAGCAGGATATCCGCCGCCATTAAATCAGGATACGTAAACAAACCTACTGATACAGACTCTTTGCCTTTGCTTTTATCTTTAAATTGAGTCATCCTATTTAACTCGCCAAAATATGTCATACACTGTAGCAACCAAGCAAGTTCTGAATGCTCTTTGACATGTGATTGAACAAAAATAATCACTTTTTTAGGATCAAGGCCTATGGCAAGATAAAGTCCAGCCAACTCAATGGATTTTTTTCGCAAAGTCTCTGGATCTTGTGGAACAGTCAATGCATGTAAATCTACAATACAAAATAAACAACTATAATCATCTTGAAGTTTTACAAACTGTCTCATTGCTCCTAAGTAATTGCCAATATGAATATCCCCTGTTGGTTGAACACCCGAAAAAACTCTCTGCATCTTTAACACCTCTTTCAATTGCTAATGTATTTATTGCTTAAATTTCTATATTGAAATGCTTCTACAACATGCTCATATTTAACATCATGACTTCCCTCTAAATCAGCAATCGTCCTTGCTACTTTTATTATTTTATTATAAGCCCTTGCGCTAAGTCCCAATGTATCAAAATATTCTTTTATCATATCCGTAGTTTTTTCATCAAGTTTTATGTACTTTTTTATCATATTATTATTTAACTGAGAATTAAAAAATATACCACTGCCTTTGTACCTTTTTAATTGAATCTCTCTTGCCTTTCTTACTCTATTGCGTATCATTTCTGATGTTTCAACATTTGCATCATCATCAAAATACTTTTGCTTGTCGACGCGATTTACTTCCACATGCAAATCAATCCTATCCAATAAAGGACCAGAAATCTTGTTTTGATAACGCCTTATTTCATTAGGAGTACATCTACATTCATGAGTATCGTCGCCCAAATATCCACAAGGGCACGGATTTAATGCGACGATGAGAGTCACCTTAGCCGGATACGTAAAAGTAGCGTTGACTCGTGATATCGTAACACATTCATCTTCTAACGGCTGTCTAAGCGCTTCAATAGCATCTCTCCGAAATTCAGGAAACTCATCAAGAAATAAGACGCCATAATGCGCTAAAGAAACTTCTCCTGGTTTCGGAATCCTGCCGCCGCCAACTAAAGAAACTGTTGAAATAGTGTGGTGTGGCGCTCGAAAAACCCTGTTTGTCAATAGTGACACATCTTCAGGCAAAGTCCCTGCTATACTATGTATTTTGGTAACTTCTAACGCCTCTTCCAAAGTCATCTCTGGAAGTATGGTAGGAAACCTTCTTGCCAACATAGTTTTGCCTGAACCAGGAGGACCTACAAGCATGACATTGTGGCCACCGGCAGCAGCAATTTCAAATGCTCTTTTTGCATTTTCCTGTCCCTTTACATCAGAAAAATCTACATCATAATTTTCTCTTTTGAAAAGCTCATCGATATCAATTTTTATGCTGTCGATTTCTTTTATGCCGTTTATGTAATCAACAACGTCTTTTAATGATTTGACAGGTATAATCTCTACATCTTTTGTTATGGCAGCTTCTTTTGCGTTTGCATATGGCAGTATCATCCTCTTAATTCCGTAGAGTCTTGCATCCATAGCCATAGGCAACACACCTTTAATTGGTCGCAAAGATCCATCAAGTGATAGCTCGCCAAGCAAAACTGTATCATAATCAACCGATTTAACTTGTCCAGTGCATATAAGTATTCCTACAGCTATCGGCAGATCGAATGATGTGCCTTCTTTTTTAGTATTAGCAGGTGCTAAATTTACTGTTATTTTTTTAACCGGAAATTCGTATCCACTATTTTTTATAGCAGCTCTTACTCTATCTCTCGATTCTTTTATCTCTGTATCGCCTAATCCGACTATATCGAAAGCAGGAAGCCCATTTGATATATCAATTTCTACATCTACTACATATCCGTCAATACCTAAGATTGCCATGCTTTTTGTTATAGAAAGCATCAGAAATCCCCCTAATCAGGCCTTTCAAGAGATATTTTGCCAATTTTTCCTGCACGAAAATCATCAATAATGATTTTTGCAGCACGTTCTGTGTCAACAATTCCTCCCGAAGACAAGCAACCCCTTGATTTACCTATATCCGTAAGTAATTTAAACACATCTTTACCTATGTCTTCCAACTTGTATCTTTTCATTAAAAGCTCTGGATAATTTATTTTCAATATATCAAGTAATGAATATGCCAACTCTTCATGATTTAATAGCTCATCTTTAATTGCAGAGGTTAAAGCCAACATTATTCCAACATGTTCGTCTTCAAATTTAGGCCACAGAATTCCTGGAGTATCTAACAAATCAAAATAAGGTGTTTTAATCCACTGCTTTGATTTCGTCACACCTGGTTTGTTGCCTGTCTTAGCATTTTTTGTTTTTGTTAAAGAATTTATCAATGTTGATTTCCCAACGTTAGGTATACCGACTATCATCGCTCGTAGTTTGGCTTTTATGCCTTTTTGCCTTTTTTTATCGATTATATCGCTACACTCTTTTAAAGTCAATTCGTAAATACTTTGAATGCATCTGCTATCTAAAGAATTTATATTAAGGCTTACATGACCTTTAAGATTGAAATAATCGTTCCACATTTTATTGACTTCTAAATCAGCCAAATCGGATTTATTAAGCAAAATAATCCGCTTTTTATTTTTGACTAAGTCGTCTATCAATGGATTTCTACTGCTTTTGGGAATCCGAGCATCTAATAATTCATAAACAACATCTACTATTTTTAAATTCTCCTCAATCAAGCGTTTAGTTTTTGCCATGTGTCCAGGATACCATTGATACATAATTTCCTCCAATATTGAAAAAGGGACTAGTCAAGTCCCCTTTATTTTTTCTCTTGAATTTTAGCAGCTTTGCCAACTCTTTTTCTAACGTAATAAAGTTTGGCTCTTCTAACTCTACCTTTTCTCACTACCTCTATCTTTTCAATCCTAGGTGAGTGAAGTGGGAAAGTCCTTTCTACTCCAACACCATAAGAAATACGCCTTACAGTAAAATTCTCTCTTAATGATCCACCACTTCTCTTTATGACAACACCTTCAAAAACCTGAATTCTTTCTTTGTCACCTTCGATAACTTTATAATGTACTCTTACAGTATCACCAACATTAAATTCAGGTACTTCTCTCAATTGTTCTCTTTCTACAATATCAACTAAATTCATTTTTTTCCCTCCTTTCAAATATCTGAATAGCCTAACTCTTTAAGATATTCAATATCTTGTTCTGATAGATACTTTCTATCTAAAAGATCTGGACGTAAATTAAGCGTAGCCTCTAATGATTTCTGTCTTCTCCACTTAGCAATCTCTGCATGGTTTCCAGACAGTAACACTTTCGGGACTTCCATCCCATTAAATATTTCAGGCCTTGTATATTGAGGATATTCTAATAAGCCACAATAAAAAGATTCATCGATAAAACTTTCATCTTGCGGCAAAACACCATGTATCAACCTTGACACGGAATCTATAACTGCCATCGCAGCGATTTCGCCGCCTGTCAGAATGAAATCTCCTATTGATATCTCCTCGTCTATCAATGAATACGCTCTTTCGTCGATTCCCTCGTAATGTCCACATAAAATCATTATTTCATCGTATTTTGATAGCTCTATAGCTTTCTTTTGATCAAATTTTTTTCCTTTGGGGCCCATATAAAAAACTGGCATATCTTTAGATGATTTGACTGCTTTAATTGCATCGTATATTGGCTGAACCATCATTACCATACCATACCCGCCGCCGTACGGATAATCATCAGTTTTCTTATGTTTATCTTTCGAATAATCCCTGATATTTACCAAATTTACTTTTATCAATTCTCTCTCAATTGCCCTTTTTAGAATGCTATTTCTTAGTATACCTTCAAACATATCAGGAAAAATCGTTAAAACATTGAAAACCATTATAGTCCCTCCAAAAGATGGACTATCATTTTTTTGCCATTTATATCCACGTCTTTAATCACATCTTTAATGGCAGGTATCAATATGTCCCTCTCGTCTGTTTTTACCACATACACATCATTAGCGCCAGTTTTTAACACGTCCTTTAATACACCCAACTCTCTTTTGTCATCAGTGTAAACTTTCATATCTATCAAGTCTTTAATAAAATACTCGTCTTCTTCCAGCTCTACAGCATCATCCATCGTTATTTTTATAAATTTGTCTTTAAGCTTCTCCGCCTCATTTCTGTCATTCACTGCATAAAATTTTATCAAAACAAGATTCTTAATGAATCTTACCGACTCAATTTGATATTGAACCTTTTTTTCATCATCAAAAATATACACATAATCGAGATCATAAAATCTATCTAAATGATCTGTAAGCGGATATACTTTGACTTCGCCGTTTACGCCATATGCAGATGTAATTTTACCTACGGACAAATAATCATCCATAAAATCACCTAAATTATTTCTACGATGACACGCTTCTTTTCTTTAGTTGCAGCAGCCTTAACAACAGTTCTTATAGCTTTTGCTATCCTACCTTGTTTACCTATAACTTTTCCCATATCTTCTGGAGCAACTTTAAGCTCTATTATGATTGACTGCTCACCTTCAATTTCATTAATTTGGACTGCGTCAGGATTATCAACAAGAGATTTCGCAATGAACTTAACTAATTCACCCATGTTTATCCCTTCCTAAAACAGCATTTTAATTGTTAATTTTATCAAATATGCCTTCTTTTTTGAATAGAGCTCTAACCGTGTCGGATGGTTGTGCACCTACTTTTAGCCACTTTATGGCTTTTTCAGAATCAATTTTAATTTCCTTTGGATTAGATACTGGATTATAATATCCAATCTCCTCTATAAACTTACCATCACGTGGTGATCTTGAATCAGCCACAACAAATCTGTAAAACGGTGACTTTTTCGCACCCATTCTTTTTAATCTAATCCTAACTGCCACTTTATCACCTCCTTTTAAAGCTAAATTTCTATCTGAAAAATGGCATTTTCCTTTTGCCTATTTTCATATTTTTGCCCATATCAGTAAACTGCTTCATCATCTTCTTAGTTTGCTCAAACTGTTTGAGTAAGCTATTCACTTGCTGAATCGATGTACCACTGCCAGCAGCGATTCTCTTTTTTCTGCTGCCATTTATGATAGAAGGATTTTGTCTTTCTTCCTTAGTCATTGACTGAATTATTGCCTCTATCCTCTTTATGTCCTTATCACTTATGTTTATTCCTTTTAATTTTGACATGTTTACACCTGGTATCATGGAAAACAACTGATCAATTGGACCCATATTTTTTAATCCCTGTAATTGATCTAAAAAGTCATCAAACGAAAACTGTTGCTCTAAAATCTTTTTTTGCAATTCTAATGCCTTTTTTTCATCTATCTGTGCCTGAGCTTTTTCAATTAAACTTAAAACATCACCCATTCCCAGTATTCTTGAAGCCATTCTATCTGGATGAAAAACTTCTATGTCAGTAAATTTTTCACCTGATGCTATAAATTTAATGGGTTTATGGGTGACAGCTTTCACCGACAAAGCCGCTCCACCCCTCGTATCACCATCAAGTTTTGTCAATATAACTCCATCTACATCAAGTTTCTCATTAAAAGATTCAGCTACATTGACAACATCTTGACCTGTCATAGCATCGACGACTAAAAGTATTTCATCCGGATGCACAGCATCTTTTATGTTTTTCAATTCGTCCATCAATTCTTCATCTACATGGAGCCTTCCAGCCGTATCAATTATCACTACGTTATAGTTATTATTTTTTGCAAAATCTATAGAAGCCTTTGCAATGTCAACAGGTGATGTCTTATCACCCATCGAAAAAACAGGCACATTTATGGATGAACCAACTACTTGAAGCTGTTTAATTGCTGCAGGTCTATATATATCACATGCAACAAGCACAGGACTTTTCCCTTTAGATTTTAAATAATTAGCAAGTTTGCCACTTGTAGTCGTCTTACCGGAACCTTGCAATCCTACCATCATTATAACTGTTGGAGGTTTATCGCTAAAATTGATCTTACTTTCTTTAGAGCCCATCAATGCTGTCAATTCGTCATTGACAATTTTTATGACATGCTGCGCAGGCGTTAGGCTTTCCATCACTTCCTGCCCCAAAGACTTCTCAGTAACAGTATTTATAAATTCTTTGACAACTTTAAAATTAACGTCAGCCTCTAAAAGAGCTATCTTAACTTCTTTCATAGCCTCTTTTACATCTTTTTCACTTAGCTTGCCTTTACCTCTAAGTTTCTTAAAAATGTCTTGAAGCTTTCCAGTAAGACTTTCAAATGCCATTCAAAAACCTCCTACAATTTTTATTTACAATTCCAAACTATCAATTTCTTTTTCTATATCTTCCAACGCCTCTAAGGCTTTTTTATCTGAAATATGTTTTTTGACTTCATCTACAGACCGCTTTATTTTAGAGAGCCTTTCCATGTTATCATTGTATTTCTTCACAAGCCCCAACTTATCTTCGTAGTATTTTAAGATGCTTTCAGCCCTTTTTAAAGAGTCATATACGCCTTGTCTTGAAATATTAAGCTCTTGTGATATCTCACCTAATGAATAATCATCCATATAGTACATTTTAAATATATCCATTTGTTTGCCTGTAAGTAGCGAGCCATAAAAATCATACAACACATTCATTTCAACAAAATCAGAATTCATATATACCACCTGTTAAGGTACTTGCCTTTACATTAAGATTTTATATGAGAAAAAGTAATTTGTCAAGTTTTTATTCAAACAATGCTCTAACAAATTTTTCTGAATCAAACTCTTGAAGGTCGTCAATACCTTCTCCTACACCAATAAACCTTACTGGTATATCAAGCTCAGATTTTATCGATATTACAATGCCTCCTTTTGCTGTTCCATCAAGTTTTGTCAGTATTATACCAGTTACATCTGTAGCCTCTTTAAAGATTTTAGCTTGTTGTATTGCATTTTGGCCAGTTGTAGCATCTAAAACTAAAAATGTCTCTATATTGCCTTCATTAAATTCTCTTTGAGCAACTCTGTATATCTTTTTTAATTCTTCCATAAGATTTTTTTTGTTGTGTAGCCTTCCCGCAGTATCGCACAATATCACGTCTACATTTCTGGATTTCGCAGCTTTTATGCCGTCAAAGAGGACAGATGCCGGATCTGAACCCTCCTCGTGCCTGATTATTTCACAATTATTTCTTCCTGCCCATACATCTAACTGATCTATGGCCGCTGCCCTAAATGTATCTGCTGCAACAAGCAGTACCCTTTTCCCCTCTCTTTTAAATTTATTGGCAAGTTTGCCTATTGTCGTCGTCTTACCTACACCATTAACGCCAACAATTAAAATTAAAGTTGGAGGTGTAATTTTAAGCGATGTCTCTTTAGCCTCCATAATATCGTATATTTCTTCTGCCAACAATTCCTTTATTTTTTCTGCATCTTTAACTTTCTGCTCCTTAGCTTTCTCTTTTAAATCGTCAATAATTTTTTCTGTTGTAGAAACACCAACATCTGCTAATATTAAAATTTCCTCCAATTCTTCAAACAATTCATCGTCTACTTTTCTTCCAAATGATAATATGCCATCTATCTTGGCTGTAAAATTATCCCTCGTCCTTGCAAGACCATCTTTTAGTCTCTGATAAAGTCCTTTTTTATCTTCTTTTTCTATAATTTCATCGTCTTTTTTATTTTTTTTGAAGAAGTTTAGCATACATTACATTCCTTTCTAAGCACTTTCTAATTTTAACGATAATAACTTTGAAACACCTTTTTCCTGCATGGTTACTCCATACAATGTATCAGCAACTGACATAGTACCTTTTCTATGAGTCACAACTATAAACTGTGATTCACGGGAAAGGTCTTTCAAGTAAGACGCAAATCTATCAACATTTGCATCGTCTAACGCAGCATCTATTTCATCGAGTATGCAAAAAGGTGTCGGCCTTATTAATATCATAGCAAATAACAACGATATTGCAACTAGTGCTTTTTCACCACCGGACAGAAGCGAAATGTTTTGAAGCTTTTTCCCAGGAGGCTGTACGTTTATTTCTATCCCTGTATTAAGCAAATCATCAGGATTTGTCAAAATTAATTCTGCTCTGCCACCGCCAAACAATTTTTTAAAAGTTTCTTTAAATTGTGCTTCGATTAAGTTAAAATTGTCCTTAAATTTAGTCTTTATAATTTTATTTGCATCATCAATGATTGAATTAAGTGAATTCTTTGCTTCCACTAAATCATCATATTGCATTTTCAAAAAATCGTATCGTTCTTTTAAATTTTTGTATTCTTCTATCGCATTTAGATTGACTATTCCTAAATCTTTAATTGATGCATTAATTTTTGATAGCT
The DNA here is from genome assembly GCF_009905255.1 of Thermoanaerobacterium aotearoense. NCBI lineage: Bacteria > Bacillati > Bacillota > Clostridia > Thermoanaerobacterales > Thermoanaerobacteraceae > Thermoanaerobacterium > Thermoanaerobacterium aotearoense. Next base: position 1,486,658 of record NZ_CP047602.1, read on the forward strand.
GCTGCTTCAATGTCAAAATATTTTCCTTAATTAAATTTGCTTTTGCATTGTTGAAAGTTATTTCATAATCTTCCCAAAGTTTATTTTTGATATTTTCAATCTCCATTTCTACCTTTTGAATATTTAATTCTTTCAACCGCTTATTTTCTACTTCTTTAGAATATTCATCTTCTAATTTAGCCAATATCTCTTTGTCAGTATTTATGTTTTCCAATTTTCTCTCAATCTTTCTCTCCATTTCCTGTATATCTTCGTTAATCTTTTTAAGCCTTTCATTTAAAATTTCACTTTTCTCATTAGATTTATTTATATCTTTTTCATACATTATTTTTAAATTTTCATACTTGTCAAGGCTTTTTTCTATCTCAATAATTGATTCAGTAATGTCATTATATTCCAACTTCTTTTCATTTAATTTTGAAATATCATTCATCAACTTTTGCTCGTATTTTGCCAATTCAATTTTTAAATCGGTTATTTGTACCTCTAACTTATTGAGAACATCAGCATTAGAGTCTTTGTTGTCTTTATAATCTCTGATCAATTTATCTAAACAAGCTTTCTTCTGATAAAGTTGCGATATATTATCTTTGTATTTATCAATTTCCTCGTCATAGCTATTAATAACATCTCTTAACTGTTTTTCTTCCAATGTACTTTGCTTTATAATTGTGTTTAACTTTTCTATCTCCATCTCTAAAGAAGATTTAGTTCTTATCAAATCATTTAAAATGCTTGCTTTAATGTTGATGTTATTTATTATGTCGTCCAATTTTTCTCTTGTTTTTTCTATCTCTTTAGTTAAACTATCTTTGTACTTTTCCAATCCTTCTAATTCTTTTGCTAATTTATTGCATTTTACATTCTCAAGTTTAATATCTTCTTTCCGTTTCAATATGTTTTGAGACTTTAAGATGCTTCCTCCAGTAATCGAGCCACCAGAATTGATTACTTCGCCTTTTAATGTCACAATTTTAAATTGATTTTTAAATTTTCTACTTAGCGAAATAGCAGTATCTAAATCATTTGTTACTATTACCCTTCCTAAAATAAACTTTATTGCCTTTTCAATTTTTTTATCGTAATCAATAATATCAGAAGCCAATCCTATTACTCCATCGCCGATATTAAGAGATTTATCAAATGGTTTGTACGTTATATTGTCAAGCGGCAAAAATGTCGCTCTTCCAAAATTATTCTTTTTAAGCACAGATATGAGATCCTTAGCACTTTCGGTAGTTTCCGTTATAATGTCTTGAATTGCCGAACCTAAGGCTATCTCAATAGCCAAAGAATATTCGCTTCTTACATCAATTAATTCCCCGACTACACCTAATACATTCTTTCTTAATGGCTCATTCTTCTCAATGTACCTCATCAAGTTTTTAATACTGTGGTTATAGCCCTCATATTCCTTATCCATATCTTTTAAAAGCCTTAATCTAGCTAAGGCGCTGTTGTACTCATTTAATGTTTGTTCATATTTCCTGTTTTGAATTTTTATATTATTTTCTAATGACTTTAATTTTTCTTCAGTTGAATTTTTATCATCTTTAAATGTAATTAATTCACTATTAAGGCTATCAATGTTATTTTGTATTTCGTTTATTTCTTGCTTTTTAAGTTCAATGTCGTTTAGCAGACTGTTTTGCGTTTTAACTAAATCACTTAATTTTTCAGATAAATTAGTTTTCATCACTTCCGTCTTTGAAAGAATGTTATTGTTCTCTGCAATCTCATTTAAAATGTCAACTACGTCTTCTTTTGCAGATTCAACTTCCATTTGTTTTAAACTAGACTCTTCTTTTATGGATTCATACCTTGAAACAAGATTGCTTAACTCTAATTCAAAATATTGCTTCTTTAATTCAATTTCTTTTATGTTTTCATTGATTTCACCTATTTCTTTTGATGTAAGAGAAGATTTATTCTTACTATCTTCAAGTGATTTTTTTAATCTATCTATATTTTCTTCACTATTTTTTACTTTTTCATTTAAAAGTTCTATCTTTCCATTTAACGTCTCTATCTCATTTATAGAATTATAATAATCTTGTTTTTTTCTGTCTAATTGCTTATTGAAACTTTCAAGCTCTAATTCCGCTTCATTCAATGTACTTTTTTTGCTTTCGATTTCTGTTTTTAACTCCAACACATTCTTTTCAATTGCATTATAATCTGATTTAAAATTATTTAACTTTTTAAAAAGTTCTTCTATATCATGACAATAAATTGTTATATCAATGCGCTTTTTTTCTTCCTGTAATTTCAGGAAAGTTTCTGCTTTTACTTTTTGTTCATGCAGAGGTTCTAATTGATTTTGGAGCTCCAGCAATATATCATTTATTCTATTTATATTTTCATTTGTCACAACTAATTTTTTTTGTGCCTCTTCCTTTTTGTATTTGTATTTTGAAATTCCAGAAGCTTCCTCAAAAATTTGCCTTCTATCTTCTGGTCGTGACAGCAAAATCTCATCGATTTTACCTTGACCAATGATAGAGTACCCATCCCGTCCTATTCCTGTATCCATAAACAGCTCAAATACATCTTTTAATCTGCACTGCGTCTTGTTTATGTAAAATTCACTTTCACCAGATCTGAATATTTTTCTGGTTATTACAACCTCAGTAAAATCCAGTGGAAGCATGTGATCACTGTTATCAAGTGTCAACGTGACTTCCGCAAAACTCAACGGCTTTCTATTTTCTGTGCCTACAAAAATGACATCTTCCAATTTATTTCCTCTTAAACTTTTAATGCTTTGTTCTCCTAAAACAAGCCTTACAGCATCTGAAATATTGCTTTTCCCACTTCCGTTCGGGCCAACAATTGCTGTAATTCCCTTTTCAAAATTCAATACAACTCTATCTGCAAAGGACTTAAATCCTATTATCTCTAATTTCTTTAAAAACATAAGACCCTCCAAAAATTAGAATTAAAAGGCACTCCACAAGATAATTAAAACCTGCTTCAGCAGGTTTTAATTATCTTGGTTCTACTATGAACTTTATTGCTGTTCGGGTCTCCCCTTCTATTTCTATCTCTGAAAAAGCTGGTATAGCAATTAAATCTATACCATTTGGAGCCACAAATCCTCTTGCTATTGCTATCGCCTTCACAGCCTGATTTACGGCTCCCGCTCCGACAGCCTGTATCTCAGCTACAGACTTGTCTCTCAATACAGCCGCCAATGCACCTGCTACAGATTTAGGTTGAGATTTAGCTGATACTTTTAGAACCTCCACTATAATAACCTCCTTAGTAGAATTGAAAATGAATACAAAATATATATTCTATAAATAATGACTAATTCCTTCTTTTTATAAAAAATTTTTTAAGATCATATAGTGGACTCATTTATGTAATCTTCTATTGATTTTTTAAATATATGACCATCATATTCTAAAAGTACAATATCATCTTCAAGATTATCAAGCTGAATTATATTAATTTTTACGCCAAATTTCGATTCTAAGTAAATCTTATTTCTTTTTTTATTTCCAACTAAAGCTGAAACCGAACGAGGATTGATGTAAATAAACACCGTACATTCTTTAATATCGTTATTTTGAAAAAGATGTTTAACAACATCTTTATAAATAGATGACTTTACTAATTCTCCAAATGCTGGATGAAATGGACCAGCTACCACATCTTTATTTACATTTATCTCATCTGTAGCTTGTAGTCCTATTCTAATTACATCTATATGATTCTTCTTAAATTTGATGTACAATTCTTTTGAAATCTCCACTGCATCTTCCAAACTAATAGGCACATACATTCCATTTTTATACATCTTTTCTAAATAAGTGCCTTTCAAAACGAGAGTAGGATAAATCCTTACAAACGCAGGCTTCAATGAAATTATCTCATCTGCGGTTTTTAATGTTTTTTGTCTGGTATCCCCAGGCAATCCTACCATAATCTGTAGCCCTAATGTAAATCCATACTCTTTTATAAGCTTTGATGCCTTATAAACATCATCAATGCTATGACCTCTATGGCTCTTTAATAGCACCTCATTGTCCAAGCTTTGTACTCCCAGTTCTATAATCGAAACATCATACCTTTTTAAATTGTCAAGAATAATCTCATCTATATAATCAGGTCTGGTAGACAATCGAATTGCATCTATGTTCCCTGAAGCCAAATATTTTTGTGCAATCGACAAAAAATTCTTTTGCATCTCTAATGGTATTCCGGTAAAGCTTCCACCATAAAAGGAAACCTCAACGTGAGCATCTTTCGGAATAGTCTTCAAATAATCTTCGATAGTTTTCTCTACGTATCCCTCATTTACTTCCGATTTCAAACCAGTTATCTCATCTTGATTGCAAAAAACACATTTATGAGGGCATCCTAAATGAGGAACAAAAATCGGTATAATGTAAATATCTTTCATATTAACCCCATCTTGCTTAAAGCTTCCATTGCTGCATATTGCTCAGCTTCTTTTTTACTTCTTCCCTTTCCTCTACCAAGTCTGTTTTCACCGACAAAAACTTCTATTACAAACATTTTATTGTGATCAGGCCCATATTCATCTATTAATCTATAAATCACTCTTTCTGAGCCCATCTTTTGTGTTACTTCTTGCAACTTTGTCTTATAATCGCGATATATTAATCCACTTAACACTTCGTTTATAATTTTCTCAAAGAGCCTTAATACAACTTCACTCACGGTTTTAAGGTCCGAATCCAGGTAAACTGCCGCTATTAATGCTTCCATCGCATCTGCAAGGATAGAATCCCTGTTGCGGCCACCTGTCATCTCTTCACCTCTACCTATATTTAAATATTTGCCAATCTCTATCTCTCTCGCACATCGAGCAAGTGAAGGCTCACAGACTATTTCGGCTCTGTACTTTGACAAATAGCCTTCTTCCAAATCAGTCCTATTTTTATATAAGTATTCACTTATTACAATGCTTAATACAGAATCGCCTAAAAATTCCAACCTTTCATTGCTGCTTAAAAAGTTTTTGCTTTCATTTGCCCATGAACTATGTGTTAAAGCATTTTTAAGCAATTTTTTATTATTAAAAGTGTAACCAATATTTTTTTCTAAATTTTCATATCTATCGCTTAACTCCATGATTGTGCCTCTTTCAATATTTTTTAAACACTAATGAAGCATTGTGTCCTCCAAAGCCAAAAGAATTTGACAAAGCATAATTTATATCCATCTTTAAAGCTTTATTTGGAACATAATCCAAATCACATTCAGGATCTGGAGTCTCATAATTGATAGTAGGCGGAACAATTCCATTTTTTATAGCAAGTATTGTAGCCACAGCTTCCACAGCCCCTGATGCTCCAAGCATATGTCCTGTCATAGACTTGGTAGAACTGATTTTTAATTTATAAGCATGTTCTCCAAATACGTTTTTAATAGCCATAGTCTCATATTTATCGTTGTACTCTGTAGAAGTCCCGTGTGCGTTTATATAATCAATATCATCCGGCGTAATACCAGCATCTTTTAATGCAAGCTTCATCGCTCTTGCTGCTCCTTCACCCAAAGGTGCAGGTGCGGTTATATGATATGCATCGGCAGTAGCACCATAACCCACAATCTCACAGTATATTTTAGCACCTCTTTTTAGCGCATGATCTAATGACTCGAGGACAAGTGTAGCCGAACCTTCCCCCATTATAAATCCATCTCTATTAGCATCAAAAGGTCTGCATGCATTCTTAGGGTCTTCATTTGTTGACATCGCCTTCATTGAGCAAAATCCCGCAATTGCCAAAGGTGTTATTGCAGCTTCACTGCCGCCAGTAACAATTACATCCGCATCACCGCGTTCAATTACTTTAAATGCATCACCTATCGCATTGGAGCTTGATGCACATGCGTTGACTATCGTTTCATTGTGTCCTTTAAGTCCGAAAGTAATCGATATAAGCCCTGCTGCCATATCTGCTATCATCATTGGAACAAAAAAAGGGCTTACTCTTCCTGGACCTTTCTCCCTTAAAATATTCTGTTGATTTTCTAATGTTTCTATTCCACCTATTCCTGAGCCATACACAACGCCTATTCTATCCAAATCTTCACTGGCAAGATCAAGTCCTGAATCCGCTAAAGCTATTTTCGCAGATGCCAAAGCAAACTGAGTAAATCTGTCCATTCTCTTGGCTTCTTTTTTATCAATATATTCTGTCGGTTCAAAATCTTTTACTTCTGCCGCCAGTTTCGTTGGATAAGCTGAAACATCAAATCTGGAAATTCTATCAATCCCAGACTTCCCATTTATGAGAGAATTCCATAAATCATCAATATTATTGCCTATTGGAGTTATGGCTCCTATACCCGTTATTACAACCCTGTTCATAGATAATCCTCCATCAAATAATTATCTAATTAAGTCCCGCAATTGCGGGACTTAATATTATTTTTCAAGATTTTTTAAATATTCTACTACATCACCAACTGTCTTAATTTTTTCTGCATCTTCATCAGGAATTTCAACATCAAATTCTTCCTCAAGCGCCATGATTAATTCAACTATATCGAGTGAATCTGCTCCAAGATCATCTATAAAAGATGATTCCATAGTGACTTCTTCTGGATCTACTCCTAATTGTTCAACGATTATGTCCCTAATTTTTTCAAACTCCATAAAGTTCACCTCCTCTCAAAGCACCCATATTAGAATAATATTACATTACCATTCCTCCGTCAACATTGATTACCTGTCCTGTAATATAATCTGAAGCATTGCTGGCAAGAAAAGACACTACATTTGCTATATCCTGTGGTTTTCCTGCTCTTTTTAATGGTATGGAATCCAACATTGACGATTTTACTGTTTCACTTAATACCTCTGTCATATCCGTTTCTATAAAACCAGGCGCAATAGCATTAACAGTTATTCCTCTGGATGCTAATTCCTTAGCTAAAGATTTCGTTAAACCTATAATTCCAGCTTTAGACGCTGCATAATTGGATTGGCCTGCATTTCCAATCACACCCACTACCGAAGATATATTTATGATTTTTCCTTTTCTTCTTTTTATCATATACTTAGAAACAAATTTTATTACATTAAAAGTTCCTTTTAAATTGACATCTATAACATCATCCCAGTCATCTTCGGACATTCTAAGTATAAGGTTATCTTTTGTTATTCCAGCATTATTTACAACAACATCGATATTGCCAAACATATCGATTATGTCATTGACCATTTTTTCAACTTCATTATAATTTGAAATATCACATTTTAAAGCACAAGATTCAACACCAAACTTTTTAGCTTCTTCAACAGTTTCTAAAGCATCTTTCGAACTTTTTGAATAATTAATTACAACATTATACCCGTCTTCCGCTAACTTTAAGGCGATAGCTTTCCCTATACCTCTTCCTCCACCCGTCACTAATGCCGTTTTAGTTTCCCTACCCATTCAGTTTACCTCCAAGCTGGATAAAAGTTTATCAAGTGAACTCATGTCTTCGAAATTGAGGGCTTTTTTTGTCTTATCTATTCGCTTCATAAATCCAGTAAGTGTTTTTCCTGGTCCTATTTCAATGAAAACTTCAACTTGATCATCAATCATCTTTCTTACTGATTGTTCCCATAAAACAGGGCTACTTACTTGCTTCACTAATGTCTTTTTAACTTCGTCAATTTTAAGGTAATCTGCAGTAACATTAGTAATGACAGGGACTGACATATCAAATATGGGAACCTGCTTTAAATCTTCTTCTAATTTAATGCCTGCACCTTTAAGCATGCTGCAATGAAATGGTGCACTAACAGACAACATGACTGCCTTTTTTGCTCCTTTTTCTTTAGCAAGTTCTACAGCTTTTTCTAAAGCTTTAATTTCACCTGCAATCGACAATTGCCCTGGGCAATTGTAATTAGCTGGTTCAACAACACCAAATTCTCTCACATTATAGCATATATTCTCCACCACTTCGTTGTCAAGTCCTATTATCGCTGCCATTCCTCCTATGCCTATTGGAACAGCATTTTGCATGTATTCTCCCCTTTTTTTCACAAGCTTCACTGCATCTTTAAAAGATAATACACCTGAATATACAAGAGAACTGTATTCACCTAAGCTTAAGCCAGCCGTCACATCTGCTTTCAGCCCTCTTTTTGATAGCACTTTAGTCAATGCAATACTTACCGTCAATATGGCAGGTTGTGTATTTTCTGTCTTCATTAATTCTTCATCAGGACCTTCAAAACACAGCTTAGTGATATCGTATTTTAATGCATCATTTGCCTCTTCAAAAACTTCTCTTGCTTCAGCAAAATTTTCATATATTTCTCTACCCATTCCTGCATATTGCGCACCTTGTCCTGGATATATAAATGCAATTTTCATCTTTTAAAGCCTCCATATAAACTTACAATAATTTTCTCAGCATCATTAAACAAATCCTCAATTATTGCTTTGGCAGGCTTAATATCGTTTATAAGACCGGATATTTGACCAGCCATAACAGAGCCATTCAAAACATCCCCGTATACAACTGCATCTCTTAGCTTTCCTGCACCTAACTGTTCCAGCTCCTCTTTTGAAGCTCCGTTTTGCTCTGCTTTTTCAAACTCTCTTGTAAGATGATTTTTTAAAGATCTTACAGGATGTCCTGTAGTTCTGCCAGTCACAACCGCATCTCTGTCCTTAGCATTTATTATGTACTCCTTATATTTTTCATTTGCTGTACACTCCGTACAACACACAAATCGCGTGCCCAACTGAACACCTTGAGCTCCAAGGCAAAAAGCTGCAGCAACACCTCTTCCATCGCCAATGCCACCTGCAGCTATGACAGGTATACTCACTGCATCGACAACTTGAGGCACCAAAGCCATAGTAGTAAGCTCACCTATATGTCCACCTGATTCTGTTCCTTCTGCTATAACTGCATCAACTCCAATTGATTCCATTCTTTTAGCCAATGCAACAGATGGAACAACCGGCACGACTTTTGTATTATTTTCTTTCAACCTGTTTATATATTTGCCTGGATTTCCGGCACCTGTAGTAATCACACTTACTTTTTCTTCTATCACAACATCCATGACTTCATCGACAAATGGCGACATTAACATTACATTAACACCAAAAGGTCTATCAGTCAACTCTCTCGCTTTTCTTATTTGTTCTTTGACAAAACTGGCAGGTGCATTTCCTGCACCGATAATGCCAAGCCCGCCAGCATTCGAAACCGCAGCAGCCAATTCTGCTGTTGCAACCCAAGCCATTCCACCTTGAAATATAGGATATTCCAAGCCAAACAAATCAGTAATCTGCGTCTTTATCATGTTCTCACTCCTATCTTACCCACTTTATCACAGTAGAGCCCCATGTTAAGCCGGCTCCAAAGGCAACCATCAAAATTATGTCTCCATCTTTTATTTTACCAGCTTTTAAAGCCTCATCTAAAGCGACAATAACAGAAGCTGCAGACATATTCCCGTACTTATCCAAGTTGATAAAAACTTTTTCTCTTGATAGTTTCAGCTTTTTCATTGCTGCATCTATTATTCTAATATTTGCTTGATGCGGTATAAAAAGATCTACATCTTCAGGTTTCAATCCACATCTATTTAAAACTTCTACAGTTGCTGTATTCATGACGTTGACCGCAAATTTAAAAACTTCCTGTCCATTCATGTGAATTGTATGCAATTTGTTTTTTACAGTATCTTCGCTTGCTGGCATTCGCGAGCCACCAGCCGGCATGTATAAATGCATTCCTCCATTTCCATCAGCTCCAATGACATTATCTAAAATTCCATATCCTTCTTTAACTGGACCAACTATAGCAGCCCCTGCTCCATCACCAAATAGCACACAAGTGTTTCTGTCTTCCCAATTCGTTATTTTTGACAGCACATCTGCCGCAATTACGAGAACAGTCTTATATGTACCACTTTCTACAAACTGTTTTGCTATAGAAAGACCATATATAAATCCAGAACATCCTACTTCTATGTCAAAAGCTGCTGCTTTTGTAGCTTTAATATTTGCTTGTACAAGACAAGCAGTAGAAGGGAAATTCATATCTGGAACGACAGTTGCAACGATAATCAAATCTATTTCTGAAGCTTCTATTCCAGCATCTTCAATAGCCTTTTTTGCCGCTTCAGTTGCCATATAAGACGTAGTCATTGATTGTGGTGCAATGCGTCTTTCTTTTATTCCCGTTCTTGTTACAATCCATTCATCTGAAGTATCCACCATCTTCTCCAGATCTTTATTGGTTAACTTATTTTCTGGGACAAAACTTCCCGTTCCTAAAATTCCAGCTTTAAAATCTCTATTTTGCAGCACTTATATCATCTCCAATCAATTCTATTTCCCTCTGGATGTGCGATATAACATCCATTTCCACAATGGTTTTAGCCTGTCTTATAGCATTAAAAATTGCTTTTTCTTTCGAACTTCCATGAGCTTTGATAACAGGTTTCTTTATGCCAAGAAGCGGAGCACCACCGTATTCAGTGTAATCCATTTTCTTAACTATGTTTTTTAGAGCGCCGTAAATTAACATCGCGCCTAATTTAGTAAATATATTCTTTTGAAGCTCCTGCTTTAACAGGGATGATATTACAGACGCAGTCCCTTCCATCGACTTTAAGATGGCATTTCCAACGAATCCATCACATGTTACAACGTCTGCTACACCATACGCAATGTCTCTGCCCTCTACATTTCCAATGAAATTTAAATGAGAATTTTTTATTAAATCGTAAACTTGTTTTGTAAGCTCATTTCCCTTTTCTTCTTCAGCGCCAATATTAAACAATCCAATTTTGGGATTGTCGACATTAAGCATTTTTTGCGCATATACACTTCCCATTATGGCAAACTGGAACAAATTTATCGGTTTGCAATCTGTGTTTGAGCCGGCATCAAGTAAAATCGTTGCACCATTCAAAGTTGGCAATATTGGCGCCAAAGCAGGTCTGTCTATTCCTTTGATCCTTCCAATATTAAAAAGTGAACCTGCCATTAAAGCACCCGTATTGCCTGCTGACAAAAAAGCATCCACTTCATCCCTTTTAAGCATTTCAATGCCAACAGCCATAGAAGAATCTTTCTTCTTCCTTATCGCGGCTACAGGTGGTTCATTGTTTGTAATTACATCTTTTGCATGTACAATAGTCAAACCATCTTTTTCCCTTACATATTTATCTAATTGCTCTTTGTTTCCAACCAAAATTATTTCTATATCGAAACTATCTAAAGCCTTTTCAACGCCTTTTATAATCTCTCGCGGTGCATAATCTCCTCCCATAGCATCAACCGCTATTTTCAAGGTTGTTGCACCTCCTTTTCGGTACTATCGCTTTCTAAAGACACTAATATGAATTTACCTCTGAACACTTCTCTATCTTTCACTTTAATCATAACCCATACAAAATATTTATTTCCTCTTTTTCTGGTTACTTCTGCTTTTGCGACAAGCCTATCCCCTATCTTGACTGGATATTTATACTTTATATTTGCAACACCTATCAACGCAGCCTCAGCATCGATAACAGATATCGCCAATGACTCTGCTTGTGAATATATGTAATGTCCCCTTATAATTTTTGTCTTTAAAAAAGCCATTTCAGGCGTAGGCTCGAAAACAGATATTCCACTTTTTCCTAACTCTAAATCGATAAGTTCACCTACTATTTCGCTGCCTACTATTGCTTTTACCTTGTTATAATTTTTTTCAGCTACGTTCTTTATTCTTTCTCTAAGCTCTGGAATGCCTAATTCCATTCTATCCAGCCTTATCGTCTGAACGCTAACCGAAAACAAATCAGCTAACTCATCATCTGTGTAAAATGGATATTTTTCGATTTCAATTTTTAACTTTTTTAATCTATCTCTTTTACTAAGCTTCGTGGCCACATTATCAGCTCCAAATATAAGTTGTTTTTATGACTTACTCATAATTATAAATTACGCCATACACAAAAGTCAAGAAATAAAAAAGAAAAGTAATAGAGAAAACTCCATTACTTTTCTTCCACTTTCAATACCTCTTTACCATCGTAATAACCACAGCTTAAACAAACTCTGTGGGGCAATTTTGGTTCGTGACATTGTGGGCACAAAACATAAGCAGGTACAGCTAAACTATGGCTATGCCTTCTTTTATCTCTTCTTGCCTTAGATGTTCTACGTTTTGGAACTGGCATATTATACACCTCCTACATCTTCTGCAGTAATTTATTCAAAACTGAAAGGCGTGGATCAATTTCTTTTATTTGGCAATCGCATTTTTCATGATTAAGATTTTTACCACAAGTAGGACATAGACCCTTGCAATCATTCGAGCAAATGAACTTCATCGGAAGAGAAAGTTCCACATTTTCAATCACAATTTTCGTCAAATCAAGCTTTTCATCTTCCACTTCACCTGAAAATTCATCGTCAGACTCGTTTACTACTTCGTCAATAGGTATTACGAACTCATACTCAAATTCGTCAAGGCACCTATCGCATGTTACTTTAATAGCCCCGCGTGCTAAAAGTTTTAAAACTATTCCTTCACTATCGTATGTTATGCTTCCAGTTACGCTAATAGGCTTTATAACTACGTATCTATTGCTATTTGCCTCAAGAACACTCAGATTTTCTACGTAGTTGACTTCGATGCTGCGGCCCCTATGTCCTTTAATTTTTGATAAATCAATTTTCATTTTCTCACCCCAATATAATTGCCAAAATTAATTATACTAATGGGGTAAACATTTGTCAAGAATGCTATTTTATACTCTTTACAATCTTTTCAGTATCTTTAGCAATCATGTATTCTTCATTAGTAGGCACAACCATCACGCTAACTTTTGAATTCGGCGTAGATATAATAGTTTCTTTTCCTCTGACTTTATTTTTTTCTTTATCCAAGCTGAACCCTAAAAACTCTAATCCATCAAGTATAAATTCTCGTATCTCAGGACCATTTTCACCAACACCTGCTGTAAATACAATGACATCGACGCCTCCCATAGCTGCTGCATAAGCGCCAATCGTCTTCTTTACTCGATATGCAAACACATTTAAAGCCAACTGAGCTCTTTCATCTCCATTTTTAAAGGCGGCATCTTCTAAGTCTCTAAAATCGCTGCTTATTCCTGAAATACCGTAAACACCAGATTTTTTATTTAATATATTTACTACTTCTTCAGCGCTTATATTTTCTTTTTCCATAAGATACGAAATGATGGATGGGTCTATGCTTCCAGATCGTGTACCCATAGCCAAACCTTCTAATGGTGTAAATCCCATGCTTGTGTCAATTGATTTACCATATTTGACAGCAGCAATGCTGGAGCCATTTCCAAGATGACAAGTTATGATTTTCAAATCTTCAATAGGTTTATTCAAAATCTCTGCAGCCCTATTTGAAACATATTTATGCGATGTGCCATGAAATCCATATCTTCTAATCCTGTACTTTGTGTAGTATTCATAAGGTATTGGATAAAGATATGCATAATCAGGCATTGTCTGATGAAAGGCTGTATCAAATACCGCCACCATTGGAACGTTTGGCATGATTTGCTGGCAAGCTTTAATTCCTTCTATATTAGCAGGATTGTGCAGTGGAGCTAATTCTATGCAATCTGTTATCGCTTTTAACACTTCATCATTTATGAGAACTGATGATGTAAAAGATTCTCCTCCGTGAACAACTCTATGTCCTACAGCATCTATCTCAGACATATCTTTTATAACGCCGTAGTCACTGTTTACCAAAGCATCTAAAACCAATTTTATTGCGTCTTTGTGATCTTTCATGTCTTTTTTTATCTTGATTTTTTCTCCGTTAGCATTATGTGTCAACATGGAATCATTTATGCCGATTCTTTCAGCAAGGCCTTTTGCCAACACATTTCCATCAGTTGATTCAATCAGTTGATATTTTAGCGAAGAACTTCCGCAATTAATAACCAGTATTTTCATAATTTTCATCCTCCATACTTTACATTTTATTGAGCCTGCACAGCTGTTGTTGCTATTACGTCAACAATATCTCTATAGCTGCATCCTCTTGATAAATCATTAACCGGTGCACCCATTCCTTGTGTTATAGGTCCAATTGCATTTGCCTTAGCTAACCTCTGTACAAGCTTATATCCTATATTACCAGCTTGTAAATCAGGGAATATAAGCACATTTGCACATCCCGCAACTTTGCTTCCCGGCGCTTTTAGCTCTGCAACTTCTTTAACAAGAGCAGCATCCAATTGCAATTCACCGTCGATAGCAACATCTGGCATCAATTCTTTTGCTATCTCTGTCGCTTTTCTTACTTTATCTACTAATTCATGTGATGCACTACCTTTTGTAGAAAATGATAGCATGGCAACTTTTGGTTCAAAGCCCAACAAATTCTTTGCAGTATTAGCAGATTGTACGGCAATAGAAGCAAGTTCTTCTGCATTAGGCGATGGGTTGACCGCACAATCAGCAAACAAGAATACACCATTTTCACCATATTCACAATTAGGCACTTCCATTATAAAAAAGCTTGATACTATCTTTGCTCCTGGAGCCGTTTTAATTATCTGAAATGCAGGTCTTAATAAATCTGCAGTAGCATGAATAGCGCCAGATACCAATCCATCAGCATAACCTTCTTTAACCATCATACATCCAAAATAGATATTATCCTTGATTGTTTCTCTGGCTTTTTCCAACGTGATTCCTTTGTTCTTCCTTAACTCATAGAAATCATTAGCATACCTATCAAACATTTCAGACTTTACAGGGTCAATGATTTCAGCTTTGGATATGTCCAAGTCTTTTGCAGCATTTCTTATCTCATCTTCATTTCCAAGAAGCACTAAATCTGCAATCCCTTCTTTTAAAACTATTTCAGCAGCTTTTAATGTCCTGGGTTCTGCACCTTCTGGCAGAACAATTTTCTTTTTATCGCTTTTAGCTTTTTCAATGATGTTTTGAATAATGCTCATAAGATCGTCCCTTCCTTTAAAATATTTATTTTTATACATTCCTCTTACTAAGAAGAAATATATTGTATACACATTTTACATTTTAACATATTTTTTATAAAATAATAAGTACAATTAATAATTTTTTAGAAAGGCGCATATTATGAGCGTATTAGGTTTAATTGTAGAATACAATCCACTTCACAATGGGCACGTATATCACATAAAAAAGTCTATGGAAATGACAAAAGCAGACTTTGTCGTAGCTGTAATGAGTGGCAATTTCGTACAGCGCGGCATTCCTTCTATTATAGACAAATGGTCAAGAACAGAAGCAGCATTATTATCTGGAATAGATTTAGTAATTGAGCTTCCTACAATATACGCCGTTTCCAC
Source organism: Thermoanaerobacterium aotearoense (assembly GCF_009905255.1). Lineage (NCBI taxonomy): Bacteria > Bacillati > Bacillota > Clostridia > Thermoanaerobacterales > Thermoanaerobacteraceae > Thermoanaerobacterium > Thermoanaerobacterium aotearoense. The sequence goes on from NZ_CP047602.1 coordinate 1,501,989, forward strand.
TGCAGAAAAATTTGCTTACGGTGCGATAAAACTACTTGATTCATTACGGATCGTTGATTACATATCGTTTGGAAGCGAACATGGCTCTATTGACGAATTATACCAAATATCAAAATTTCTTTTAGATGAACCAGAAGACTATAAAGCTCTTTTGAAAAATTATTTAAAAAGCGGCATCACATATGCAAAGGCACGTGAAGCAGCATTATCAAAATATTTTGGGAGAACCATCAACAATATTATCGGAAATCCAAATAACATACTTGGAATTGAATACGTAAAAAGCTTAATCAAGTTAAACAGCAATATTAGACCTTTGACATTAAAAAGATTTGGGCCAGGATATAATTCTCTGGAAACAGTAGAATCTTTTGCAAGTGCTACATATCTTAGAAAGGTTATAAATGATAAAAACTATTCTGTATTAGAAAAATATATGCCACAATATTCTCTTGAAATTTTAAAAAAGTGCTTTGCAGAAGGTCATGGCCCCGTTACTTTAGACGATTTTGCTAAAATAGTGGTCTACCGTTTGAGAAATGATGCATCAGTAAAAGATGTTTTTGACGTTACAGAAGGCTTGGAAAACCGTATAAAAAAAGCCTCATCTCTCTACAATAATTTAAGCGATATAATCGGCTACATCAAAACTAAAAGGTATACCGAAAGCAGAATTAGGCGAATAATGATGCACGTTTTATTGGATATTGATTCAAGCATTTATTTGAAATTTGATGGGCCAAATTACATCAGAATATTAGGCGCAACTATAAAAGGTTTAGAACTTTTAAAAGAAATTAAAAATAGATCAAATATGCCAATTATTACTAAAGTTTCTGAATATAAAAAAATCTTGTCTAACGCAGAAATGTTTGAAATAGATTTAAAAGCCACCGATATATATACGCTTGCATATACAAACGAACCAGTTTCAGGATTGGATTTTACTAAAAAGTTTATAGTAAAATAATCATTTTATTTCCCCCTCTTTAATAAAAATATACTATGGAAACTTCAAAGGGGGAACAACATTGAAAGAGGATAAAACAAAAGCTTTATCAATTGTATTTGTCTTAGTTCTCGTTATTTCAATTATCATATTCCCAAAAAATTCGCTTGCTGCTGCAAAATCAGGAATCAACCTATGGCTTTTTACAGTATTCCCAGCGTTACTTCCTTTTTTCATCGGATCTGAAATGCTGGTACGATTAGGATTCGTCAAAATGCTTGGTAAATTTTTAGAGCCTATAATGCGGCCAATATTCAATGTTTCTGGCAACGGTGGCTTTGCAATGGCTGTTGGGTACACATCTGGGTATCCTGTTGGTGCGCAAATAATAAAAAGATTGTGGGAAGAAAAACTTTTAAACACAGCCGAAGCTGAAAGGCTAATGACGTTTTGCAATAATTCTGGGCCACTGTTTATGTTAGGCGTAGTCGCCATGGGAATGTTTAATAACTCTACAATTGGTTATATAATAATGGTGTCAAACTATTTAGCAGCAATTACTACTGGTATAATTTTTAGAAACTACAATATCAAAGAGAAAAATTTAAAAGATTCAGAATACCATAATATTCCCAAAAGCAATTCCGATGATTTAACAGCTAATTTTGGAGAAGTTTTGGGAAGCGCAGTTAAAAGCTCCATGAACACAATAATCATGATAGGCGGATATATTATAACATTCTCAGTTTTAATAGAATTTCTAAAAGTATACGGTTTAATAAACGCTATAGAAAAGATTATCGCACCAATATTTGCGGCAGTTGGTTTTAACAAAAATTTGATTGCTGGATATTTAAGCGGCTTAATGGAAATCACGATAGGCTCAAATATGATTAGCCAAGCAACAGCACCATTATACCAAAAAGTCATACTAATAAGTTCAATTTTAGCATGGGGTGGCCTATCAACGCATGGGCAAGTAATAGGTGTCATTAATAGTACAAAGATAAATTACTTGCCGTATTTAATTGCAAAAGCTATTCATAGCGTTTTTGCTGCATTGTTTTCCTTTGTCTTTATGAAATTTATAAGCATTGACAACGTAGCAGTTTCAGAAGCTTTTTATCAAGGAAACGTAAAAAATATGGTAAGCATATTTGAAATGTCCTCCCTCATGTTTTTGATTTCGCTTTTATCTGTTATTTTTCTCGTCATCATAACTTCCATGACAAATAAAGAGGCATGATTATTTAATGCCTCTTAATTCATTCCTATTATTTTTTATCGTATTTAATAATTCTGAAACATTTTTCTCCAGTTTAGCTAATAATTCGTCAGCATAATCTTTACTTCCAAGTCTTATTTCTTTTGCGTTAGTCTGCGCTTGAGCTATTATTTCTGCTGCTTTTTTTTCGGCTTTTTTAACAATTTCATTTTCATTTACCATTTGATTAATTCTCTGCTCGGCTTCCTTTAAAATCGTTTCAGCATCTTGTTGAGCTTCTATCAATATCTTTTGCCTTTCTTGTTTTATCCACTCTGCTTTTTTTAATTCATCAGGCAGCTTAATCCTGATTTGCTTTATAATTTCTAAAATTTCATCCTTATTTATCAGTGTTTTTTGCGATAGTGGTATAGTAGAACTTTTCTCAATGTAATCTTCCAATGAATCCAACAATTCTAATACTTCTAAATTATCAGCCACTTCCAATGAAATGCCCCCTTAATCTTTAAGTTTTTGTGATATCTTTTCAATCACTGAATCTGGAACAAGATCCGATAAGCACCCCCCAAACCTTGCTACTTCCTTAACTATGCTGGAGCTTAAATATTCATATTTGTTGCTTGTCATAAAAAATATGGTTTCAACTTCAGGATTTAGCTTTTTGTTTATCAAAGCCATCTGAAATTCATATTCAAAATCCGAAACCATTCGCAGCCCCTTCACAATAATTTTTGAATTGACCTTTTCCAAATATTCTATAAGCAATCCAGAAAAACTATCAATTTCAACATTTTCTATTTCTGCAGTTGCGTCTTTCAGCATTTCCACCCGTTCCTCCAATGAAAACATAGGTGTTTTAGATGGATTGACAAGGACTGCCACAATTAATTTATCGAAAACTCTTGCTGCTCTTTTAATTACATCTAAATGTCCATTTGTAACAGGATCAAAACTGCCTGGATATACTGCTATATTCATCTGTTGCCTCCTTAAAAAATGTTAATATCGTTTCTCCATATTTTTTCATCCTAAATTTTTGCAATTTGCCGTATTTATCTTCTAAAAAGTCATTTTTATGGTGTTCAACAATTGCGTAACCATCAGCATTCAATAGCTCATATTCACTTATTTTATTTAACGGTTCCACATATAAATTATTGTAATACGGCGGATCAATGTATATAATATCAAACTTAATATTATTCTTACTAAAATAATCCAAAGCATGTAACGCGTCCATATGCAAAACAACTGCATTGTCAATAGAACCAAGCAATTTTACATTGTCATATATGTATTTAATATTATTATATACTTTTTCTACAAAGTAGCAAATATTAGCTCCTCTACTTAATGCTTCAATACCTACACTGCCTGTACCAGAAAATAAATCTAAAAATGTCGCTTCATAAATATCAATGCCTATTATATTGAAAAGCGATTCTTTAACCATGTCTGACGTTGGTCTAATTGCCTTCCCAGGTGGGCATTTTAATTTTCTGCCTTTAGCTATACCAGATATAACCCTCAAAATCACACCTCCAATACTAAAATATTTTAGCATATTTTATGATTAGATACAAAATTATGTATAAAACTTTTAAAACATGGCAAATAATATACTTGGGAAACCAATTTCCCCAAAATTCTTCCTTCAATTTCTCCTCTCCCAATCCAGGTAGATTACTACCTGGATTAAATTAATTAAAAAGGGTAACCTCAATTGGCTACCCTTTTAATTTAATTACTTTAATGTTCCGTTATTAGCGATTTGGCTTTCAGCCATTTGGATCATTTTTCTTACCATGTGACCACCTACAGCGCCGCAATCACGGGATGTAAGTGTGCCCCAATAACCATCGGCTGGAGGATTTATTCCAAGTTCGCTTGCTATTTCATATTTCCATTTGTTCATAGCTTGCTTAGCTTCTCTTACTACAAGAGGGTTTTTTGTCTCTGAACCTGCTGCCATTTTTATCACCTCCATTTAATGATTTCAATATTAATTTGCCACATATTATTTTATATATTCATGTTAATATTTTCTTATATATTATTGAGATATATTTCCAAAAATCTATTTAAAAAGATACCCTTGCGGGTATCTTTTGTTATCTAAGTGTGCCTTTATTAGCGATTTGGCTTTCAGCCATTTGGATCATCTTTTTTACCATTTGGCCACCTACAGCGCCGCAATCACGGGATGTAAGTGTGCCCCAATAACCATCGGCTGGAGGATTTATTCCAAGTTCGCTTGCTATTTCATATTTCCATTTGCTCATAGCTTGCTTAGCTTCTCTTACTACAAGAGGGTTTTTTGTCTCTGAACCTGCTGCCATTTTTATCACCTCCATTTAATGATTTCAATATTAATTTGCCCAATAGTAACATCAATAAACTATAATTTATTTAGCAATTTTGTTTCGAGGTGACAAAAATGGAGTTAAAACTTATTTAAAATAAAAATTAATTAAATTCAAAAAATATTCCAACAGCAGACGGTCCAGCATGAACCCCAACTGTGCAACCGGCCCTGTTTTTAATGAAATTAGTTGCACCAAATTCGTTGCGAATTGCATTTTCAATTTCCAACATAAACTCTTCCCTGTCGGTATGCAAAAGCCCAATCTCTTTTTTTGTAAAATCAATTTTCGTATCTTTCATGTAATTTATAATCCATTTTATAGCATTTTTTCGACCTCTGACCTTGTCCTTTATTTCTAATTCACCATCATTATTGACTAATATTGGCTTAATATTTAAAATACTTCCTAAAATTGCCTGTGTCTTTTTTAATCGTCCTCCTTTGTAAAGATAATCCAGCGAATCAAAAATCATTGTATAACTAATCTTAGGTATCATATCTATTACTTTTGCAATTATCTCATCACTGGTGCTGCCATTGCATGCCATTTTTGCAGCTTCAATGACAATAAATCCCTCACCTAAAGAAAAATTTTTAGAGTCAATCACGGTTATGTTTTGATTTTTTAAATTATCTTTAGCCAACAATGCCGACTGATATGTACCACTTAATTTTGATGACATTAAAATACAGATTATTTCATCATAACTTTTCAGCAAATCACTAAAAACATCCATAAATTCAATAGGTGATACTTGTGAAGTATTGGGCATCTTCCCAGAATTTATCAAATCGTAAAATTCATCTTTTTTTATATCTACCCCGTCTTTATAATATATACCATCAATATCAACTGTCAGCGGTACAACATATATATCGTATAATTTTACAATATCATCTGGAATATCAGATACACTATCTGTCACTATGGCTATCTTTCCCATTATCTTTTCCTCCCAGCAGTTAATTTAATATAATTCCTTCTAATTTATCCTTAAATCGCTCTATCAATTCCGCTTTCATTTTACTGTGTCTTTCAAAATTACCATCATCACTTATAAATCTTTCTACAGCCTTTTGCGCCAATTTTAATGTTTCTATATCATCAAATAAATTGGCCAATTTAAGTTCAGGCAATCCATGTTGTTTCACACCAAAAAATTCTCCTGGTCCCCTTATCTCCAAATCTTTTTCTGCAATTTTAAAACCATCATTTGTTTCGGTCATCACCTTCAATCTTTTTTTGACAACATCAGAATATGAGTAAGCTATCAAAATGCAATAAGATTGATGTGACGATCTACCAACACGTCCTCTTAATTGGTGCAATTGAGCCAATCCAAATCTCTCTGCGTTTTCAATGACAATTACTGTTGCGTTTGGAACATTTACACCAACTTCAATAACTGTTGTAGAGACTAATATATCTATTTTCCCCTCAACAAATTCACTCATCACTTTGTCCTTATCGTTTGAATTCATTCCACCATGGACCAAGCCAACTCTAAAATCTTTAAAAACTCCTTTATAAATTTCTTCATAGACCACCTCTGCCGATTTTGCATATATAGTTTGCGAATCCTCTATAAGTGGGCAGACTATGTAAGCTTGGTGTCCTCTTTTTATTTCATTTACGACGAATTTATACGCCCTCTCTCTTAAAGCTCCACTTACGGCGTACGTCTCAACTTTTTTTCTCCCTGGAGGCAATTCGTCTATTATAGACATATCCAAATCTCCATACAGCATTAGTGCCAAAGTTCTTGGAATAGGCGTTGCTGTCATTACGAGAACATTGGTTTGATTACCCTTATCTTTAAACACAGCCCTTTGTCGAACTCCAAATCTATGCTGTTCATCTGTTATTGCCAAACCTAAATTTTTAAACTGAACATTATCTTCAATTAAAGAATGTGTACCAACTAATACATCGATCTCACCATTTTTGACTTTTTCTATTATTAAATTTTTTCTTTTATTGCTGATGCTTCCTGTCAACAATTCTGTCTTAATATCTAACTTATCATACAACTCCTTTAATGATAAATAGTGTTGTTTTGCAAGTATTTCTGTTGGCGCCAATATGGAGGCCTGATACCCATTCTTTACTGCCACATACATTGCTGCTGCCGCTATAACTGTCTTTCCAGAACCGACATCGCCTTGTAAAAGTCTATTCATCACTTTTCCTGAATACATATCATTTAAGATTTCGTTTAAAGCTTTATCTTGTGCTTTAGTAAACTTAAATTTTAAATTGTCTAAGAATCCTCTTAAATCTACTTGTTTAAACTTTATGCCTGATTTGTCATCATTATACTTATGCTTAATCAAATTTAACCCCAATTGCAAAATAAAAAATTCTTGAAATATAAGTCTATATTTGGCTCTCTCTAACATTTCTGACGAATCAGGAAAATGAATATTTTTTATGGCTTTTCTTATTTCCAATAAATTATATTCTGCCAAAAAATCCTTGTCAAAAATTTCGTCTATTTCGTTAATATACTCTTTTAAAAGGCTATAAATTATATTTCTTAAAATCTTTTGACTCAATCCATCTGTCAACTTATATATCGGCACAATTCTTCCTGCATTTAGATTTAAAACATCACTTTTATCCATAGTTGGGTTTTCCACGTACACTTGTCCATATTTATAGGAAACCTTGCCATTTATTATATATTCTTCGCCCAATTTGAAATTATTTTTAATATAAGGCTGGTTGTACCAAACAAGTTCTAAAGCTCCACTTCCATCTTTAACAGGTATTTTCGTGATTATTAGCCCCTTGATCCTATGCTCTCTTGCTTTTCCTGCAATGTACGCTTTAAAAGTTTGCTTTTCACCAATTTTCAACATATCTATAGGAATTATTTTCTCTCTGTCTTCATATTCTCTGGGATAATACTCCAATGCATCCTTTACAGTTTCAATGCCAATTTTTTTAAGCAGTAATGCTCTCTTTGGACCAACACCTTTTACATATTGTATTGGTTTTGAAAGATCCATAAAATCACCTATTCAATCGAAATCACATAATAGTATAGAGGCTGTCCGCCATATTGAAGATCTACATCGCCATCAAATACTATTGTATTTAACAATTTTTTCGCATTTTCTTCTCCAACTTCTTTCCCATAATAAATGGTTATTATTGAAGTGTCATCAGAGATAGCATTTAACACTATTTGTCTTGCTAATTCATTGTAGTCAGTACCTTTATCTACAAATTGTCCATTTACAAATCCTAAAATTTCTCCAGTCTTGATTTCCGTTCCATTTAATACAGTATCTCTTATAGAATAAGTTATTTCTACCGTTGTAACCTTTTGGATAGTATCATTTATATTTTTGATTGCATCATCTATGCTTGCATTGACATCAAAGTTTATCATGGCACTTATAGCTTGATTGAAACTGTGCGTATTGATGACGTACACATTTTTGCCTGATAAGCCTTTAGCTTGTTCACATGTCATAACTACATTTTTGTTGTTTGGAAAGACAATTATATTTTCTGCATTTATTTCTTTTAAACCATTTAAGATATCTAAAGCGCTGGGATTCATAGTTTGTCCACCATCTATTACGATATCACACCCTAAATCTTTAAACAAACTGCTTATCCCTTCACCGGGAGAAACAGCCAAAAAGCCATATTTTTTGACATAAGTATTTCTGTCTTTGTTTGATTCAAAAATTACATTTTCATGCTGTAGTTTCATATTGTCGATCTTGACTTTTACCAATTCCCCATACTCTAAACCTTTCTGTAACACCAGTCCAGGAGAATTAGTATGTATATGAACTTTTATTAAATCTTCATCTTCAACAACGATTATGCTATCACCAAAAGATTCAATTTCAGCTTTAAGCTTAGAGAAATTCTTAGATTTTGCATCAATAAGCATTTCCGTACAATAAGTAAACTTTATATCTGCAATATTGCTTTCTTCTTTATGGATGCCTTCAACAACATGCTGGACAGCTATCTCATGCCCTTTTATAGCTTCTAACATTCCTATCAGCATAAATAAAAAGCCTTGCCCACCAGAATCAACTACATTAGCTTGCTTTAACACCGGCAATAGGTCAGGCGTTCTTTTGACTGATTCTGAGGCAGCTTTTACAATCTTCTCCATGAAAATCTCAAAATCATTTATAGAGGTTAGTTTCAAAGCCTCATTGGCACAATCTCTTACTACAGTCAGAATAGTACCTTCTGTAGGTTTCATAACTGCCTTATATGCAATCGCTGAACCGGCATTTAAAGCTTCGGCAAAATCTTTGGTCGTGATTTCATCATGGTTCATAAGACGTTTGGCAAATCCCCTAATTATTTGAGATAAAATCACGCCTGAATTCCCTTTGGCGCCTAAGAGAGCACCTCTGGAAAGGTTATTTAAAACCTCATTCATATCATCAGAGGCTTTCTCCATTTCCTTAACAGCAAAATCCAATGTATGGGCCATGTTAGAACCTGTATCACCATCTGGAACAGGAAATACATTTAATTTATTTACTTCATCTGATTTATTTGTTAAATATTGAGATCCAGCTCTAAACATGCGCTTTATAGTATTAACATCTATACGATCCAACCGTTTTTCCTCCTCAAAAATCAACTTTTATGCTTTGTACATTTACAACAATATTCTTAACATTGACACCTGTATATGTCTCTATAGTGTATTTGACTTTTTCAATGATATTTGCAGCAACTGTTTTAATGTTGACTCCATATTCAACAACAATGTACAAATCTATAACAATCCCATCTTCATCGTATGCGATCTTTATTCCTTTGCCTGACTGCTCATTTTTAAAAAGCTCTATAAGCCCGTCAGGTCCACGTTTTCCTAAACCTACTATGCCATAACATTCAGATGTAGCATAACTAGCCATAGATGCAATTACATCTGCAGAAATATCTATTTTTCCTAAATTATTTTTTGTTTGCTCCATTTTTACAACCTCCTATTATAATTATATTTTACCTTATCCAATTTAAATCATCAACAAAGAAAAAAATTGTTATATTTTAAGCTAATGCAAATTTTAATTAAAAAGTATTTACAGCTTTAAAATATAATGTTAAAATATCATTGTTGTGTGGATAAAATAAAAGAGTGTGTAGTTATTTTTCTTGAAGTCTATTAATTTTTTTGCTAAAATGTTAGTGTTGACAAAGAGGAGGTGCACATGATGAGAAAATGTGAAGTATGCGGAAAAACACCGATGGCGGGATATCAATACAGTCATTCCCACAGAAAATCAATCAAAAAATGGCAACCAAACTTAAAGCGTGTTAAAGCCATAGTAGACGGTACACCTGTAAGATTGAATGTTTGTACAAAATGCTTAAGATCGGGAAGAGTTAAGAGAGCCATATAAAGAAAGACGTGCATATATGCACGCTTTTTATTTTTTGCTCTTAGTAAATGAAGACAAAAATTTTTTTATAAAATCAGGAATTCTAATGTAGTATATTTTAGGTTCCTTTTTTTTACTCATATACATCCCCCTTTATCCTTTTACTTCTAAACTATTTATCTACTATTTGAAATATGCATTAATAAAATAACCAATCATTATTACAGCAAATCCTAAAAGTATCATCCACAGCCAACTTGGTATGTACAATACAATTATAAATATTCCAAGCGAAATTATAATATATCCAATTGAATAATTCAATCGTTTATTTAATATTCTAACTTTTTTATAAATTTTATTCCACATAAAAATCCACTCCTTTCTTTCAATATTTTATTCGGAAGGAGTGGATTTTGTGCTAATCTTTAGATTTTATCACAAGCAGATAACCACTATTTATCTTTATTTTAATCTTATTATCTGTAAATACATTGCTAATCCCATAAGGCATTTCTAAAGACATATCTTGACCAGATAAAGGATAAAACAACCCTTCGGTGTAAATCCCTCTAACGTCTGCACTGTACGGAATCAATGAAACTACATCACCTGATTTGCCTTCCAATTCGATAAAGTCATCAATGAGATAAACTTCATTATTTTCACTTAAAATTTTTCCCTTTATTTTTCTATTAAGAAGGTACAACAAAAGCGACAAATTCGCTAACGAATGATCAAATCTACTTCCTATCGTCGCTAAATACACAATCTCATTAGCTCCTATTTCTATAGCCTTTATAGTTGCAAGTTGGCTATCCGTCTCGTCTTTCATAGTAGGATGCTTTTCAATGGTTACGCCTTTTTGCAAATAATAATCTATGATCTTATCATCTGCTGAATCCAAATCACCGACGATGTAATTTGGCACTATGCCTAATTTGTACGCTATATTAGCTCCACCATCCGCACAGATTACCGCGTCGCATTCATTGATTGCCTTTTTTAAATAGTTGGAATCTTTAAATTCTCCATTTGAGATAATACAAACCTTCATTTTAGCGCTGCCTCTCTAAGCTTTTTTAAATTCTCACCAGGATCTCCATTGGCAAATATAAACGATCCAGCCACAATCACATCAGCTCCAGCTAAAACTACATCCTTTATATTATCAATATTGATGCCTCCATCCACTTCTATCTTAAAATTCAATCCTTTCTCATTTCTAATGGATGCTAATTCGCGAATTTTTTCATACATGCCATCTATAAATACTTGTCCTCCAAAACCAGGGTTTACAGTCATAATCAATACCATATCAACTGATGATAATACATATCTCAATGTATCTAAAGATGTTGCAGGATTTAATGCTACGCTTGCATTTACACCCATTGATTTTATCAATTGCAAAGTTCTATCTAGATGTACACATGCTTCTTGATGCACTGTTATATTTTTAGCTCCTGCATCGACAAATTCTTTTATGTATTTGTCAGGTTCTTCTATCATTAAATGAACATCAAGCGGAATACCAGTCTTATCTTTTAAAGCATTTAATACCAATGGTCCAATCGTTATATTAGGCACAAAATGACCGTCCATAATATCTATATGTAAATACTCAGGTTTCTCTTTTTCAACTTTTCGTATATCAGATAACAAATTTCCAAAGTCAGCCGATAAAATTGATGGAGAGATTTCCATAATATCAATACCTCCTTCTTCTGTTGGTTTTTAATTCACCATACAAACTTAAATAGTTTGAATACCTTGTTTTATCAATCAGTCCATTTTCAACAGCATCTTTAACTCCACAATTAGGTTCATTAATATGTAAGCATGAATTAAACCTGCAATTTGCCTCAAAGACTTTAAAATCTTTATAAAAATTTTTGAGATTTTTCTCATCAATATTCAGATTCAGCGAAGTAAAGCCAGGCGTATCTAACACGTAACCACCATCAATAGATATTAACTCTACATTTCTTGTCGTATGCTTTCCTCTATTAAGCTTTTCGCTCAAATCTCCAATTTCTTGCCTTTCATGACCATGAACGCAATTTATCAAAGAAGATTTTCCTACACCAGATGGACCTGTAAAAAAAGATGTTTTACCTTTTAGAATTGTTTTTAACTTGTCAATTCCAATGTTGTCGTATTTGGAAGTAGCAATCACTTCATAGCCTAATTTTTTATATATATTGTATATTGGCATGTATTCATCTTCATCAACTAAATCAACCTTATTTATACAGATGATGGGATTTATCTGGTTTACTTCAGTTAATATTATCATTTTATCAAGCTGCAATCTGTTTAAATCAGGATTAACTATCGAAAAAGTAATTATTGCTTGATCCACATTTGACACAGGTGGCCTTACTAATTGGTTTTTCCTGTCATGTATATTAACTATAAATCCATCTTTAAAATTTTGTGATTCCACATCAACATAATCTCCAACAATAGGTATAATATTGGAAATTCTAAATTTGCCACGAGCACGGCATTCTATGATGCCATGCTCGGTGGAAACATAGTAAAAACCTCCAATGCCTTTAACAATTCGTCCTACTAATATCACTAAAATTTCGCCCCCATCGTTTCGTAAACATTGCCGTTTATATCAACTTCAATAACAACATTGCCTTTACCACTAACTGGCACTGTTATTGGGCTGTCTGCATAGGTATACGTATTTGAATACTGCAATGTCTTATTGCCGTCTTGTATCACATAGACATCAACTTTCATAGGACCTTCTTGATTAGGCAAATCAATTGTAATCTCTTTTGTCTTATATCCTTGAGGCAACTGAGTCTGCGTTTGTTGCTGTTGCTGCTGTGTCTGTGTTGATTGACTCACAATCAAATCAATGGATTTGCCTTTTTGAATACTGGTGCCCTGAGGTATGCTTTGCGAAATCACAAAATTATTAGGCACACTATCGCTAAATTGCGTAGTTACATTTCCAACCTTAAGTCCTACATCTTCCAAAGCTTTTGTCGCATCATCAAGCGACATGTTTTGAACATTAGGAACTGTAACCATTTCTGGCCCTTTGCTTACATAAACATCAACGACAGTATTGTATTCAACTTGTACGCCTTGCCTTGGATTTTGATCATATACATACCCATTTGGATAATTATCATTGTAGTCCCAAATTAAATTTGCATTTAACCCACTATTTTTTAATTTCAACTGAGCATCCCTATACTCGCTGCCTATAACGTTTGGGACGACGGAATTTTGCTTTCCCTTGCTAACTACTACATTAACAGTAGAACCCTTCTTTACAGTCTCTCCTGCCGGTGGATCTTGCGACAAAATAGTGTTGGTTGGAGCATCGCTGTATTGACTGTCTGAAATATTTAACTTCAAATTGCTATTTTCCAATATTGTAGTTGCTTTATCCAGCGTTTGACCTTTTATATCAGGCACTTTCACTTCTGCTGCAGTAGCCATGTTGTTTAAAAAATACATAGTACCATAAGACAGTGAAGCCATAAGCGCTAAAATCAATATTGCAATCCCTATATTTCTTAAAATTTTTCTTCCTTTTCTTTTGTTCGGTGTTTTTGAATCCTTGATCTTCTCGTTAATTTCTTCCGCTTTCATAACCCTCGTAACATTGTTGTCAGTCAGATCGCCTATGATCAATTTATCTGGATCGCTTATAAAAGTATCAATATCATTCAAAAGTTCAGCCGCACTTTTATATCTGTAATTTATATCTTTTTCAGTAGCCTTTAAAACTATCTTATCAAGTTTATAAGGTACTCGAGGATTCAACTTTGATGGTGGCACTATGTTTTCCTGTATATGCTTTAATGCAACCGATATTGGGCTCTCACCTTCAAAAGGAACTTTACCAGTTAGCATTTCATACATGACTATTCCAAGCGAATATATATCAGTCTTTTCATCTATAAGAGAGCCTTTCGCTTGCTCTGGCGAAAAATAATAAGCAGTACCAAGGACGTCTCCTCCACCATACGTTATTGTTGATCCATTAGCTGCTCTTGCAATGCCAAAGTCTGTTACCTTTACAATGTTGTCATCTGTCACCAATATATTTTGTGGCTTAATATCCCTGTGAACAATATGATGCTTATGAGCGTGTTCCAACGCTCTACATACTTGCCTTGCTATATCCAAGGATTTTGGTATAGGCAAAGGTCCATTCGTTTCCTTAATTAATTGCTTTAAGGTTTTCCCATTTACATATTCCATTACAATATAGTATATATCTCCTTCTTGTCCAACATCGTATATGCTGACAATATTGGGATGAGAAAGGCTTGCCGCCGCTTGTGATTCTCTTTTGAACCTTCTTACAAACTCTTCGTCTGACACAAACTCCGATCTCAATACCTTTATAGCAACAATTCTATTTAAAAGATGGCATTTTGCCTTATATACTTTTGCCATACCACCTTCGCCTATCTTTTCCAATATCTCATATCGATTTCCAAGCATTTTACCGATCATATTGTCACACCTCCTTTACAGCCACAATGGTTATATTATCAAAGCCGCCATTTTGTTTTGCCATTTTGATCAGATTATCACAAGCCTTATCTATGCTTTCGGAACTGTTAAATTCCTTTAAAATCAAATCATCTGTAAGCATATTTGTTAAGCCATCTGTGCACAGCAAAAAGACATCATTTTCGAAAACATCGCCAGTAAATATATCTACTTCTATTTCTTCATCGATGCCAAGTGCCCTTGTTATAATGTTTTTCTGTGGATGATTTCTTGCTTCTTCATGGGTTATTCTACCTAATTTCACTAATTCTTCCACATAAGAATGATCTTCAGTAATTTGCATGAGTTTATCGCCTCTTATTAAATATGCTCTGCTATCACCTATGTGCCCAATAAAAAATTTCTTATTCTCTATCAAAAGAAGAGTTAGCGTTGTACCCATTCCAGTAAGGTCTATATTTGAAAAAGATTTATTAAAAACGTGAGAGTTTGCGCTTCTAACCGCATCCTCAATAAATTTCTTTATTGAATTATCATTTTTATTACAACTACTATAATTACTAAAAAAATATTTTGTAATGACCTCTATCGCGTATCTGCTTGCAACTTCACCGCCATTGCATCCACCCATACCATCAGCTACAATAAAAAGTTTTATTCTTTCATCTGTAGAAATAAAGTATGAATCTTCATTATTTTCTCTTACATTACCTTTATCAGTAAGTGCATATACTAACATCTAAATTATTTCACCCTTCCAGCTAAGTATTTCCTTCTTAATTGACCGCAAGCTGCATCGATGTCACTGCCAAGTTCGCGCCTCACTGTACATGTAATGCCACTTCTCTCAAGCACATTCTTAAAAGCCATTATTTTCTCATTATCAGCCTTTTCATAGCCAATCTCACTGACGTAATTCACCGGTATTAAATTTACATGGCACAAAAGCCCTTTTAAAAGATTGGACAGTTTTAAGCTCATATCGTAGCTATCATTTACGCCTTTTATAAGCGAATATTCAAAAGTTATCCTTCTATGGGTTTTGTCTATATAGTACCTACAAGCATCAATTAAATCTTTTATAGGATAAACCTTATTTATATGCATTAACTGTGAACGCAAATCATCGGTAGGGGCATGAAGCGAGATAGACAAGTTCACTCCTAAGCCTTCATCTGCAAATTTGTAAATTTTAGGCACAATCCCGCATGTGGAGATAGTAATATGTCTAACACCTATACCCATGCCAAATGGATTATTGACAATTTTTATAAATTTCATAACCTCATCATAATTGTCAAACGGTTCACCACTGCCCATCAATACAATGTTGGATATTTTGCCATAGTCTTTATTCATTATAAGGACTTCGTCTACCATCTCAGATGCCTTTAAATTTCTTACTTTACCTCCAATGCCTGATGCGCAAAATGAGCACTTCATATTACATCCAACTTGAGTAGATATGCAAGATGTATTGCCAAAGCTATACTTTATCGCCACACCTTCAACAATATTTTCATCATCCAGCAAAAAAAGATACTTAGCTGTTGCATCTTCACTTGATACGACTTTTTTTGCAATTTGCAAATTAGACACAAATGCGATATTTTTTAACTTTTGCCTTAAATCTTTCTTTAAATCAGTCATATCGTCAAAATCAACAATGCCCCTATAAATCCACCGAAAAACCTGTTTTGCCCTATACTTTGTTTCACCAATGTCAAGAAAAAACTTTTCAAGTTCCTCAATAGTCATATTCTTTAAATCTATCAATTAAAACGCCTCCAGAATTTCATAGAGATATTATATCACAAATTTAATCATTTCTCTGCAATTTGCATATGAAAAAGCCATCTGTATTATTAACATTTGGCAACAATTGCAAGCAACCTTTGATATCGACTTGCGATTTCAAAGCTTCAGGCAAAAAAGGCGTTATATCTGAAATTTCAAAATTCCTATTTTCATCCAAAAATTTATCTATAATATTCATATTTTCCTCTTTTCCAATTGTACACGTGCTGTACAATATATACCC
The DNA here is from genome assembly GCF_009905255.1 of Thermoanaerobacterium aotearoense. NCBI lineage: Bacteria > Bacillati > Bacillota > Clostridia > Thermoanaerobacterales > Thermoanaerobacteraceae > Thermoanaerobacterium > Thermoanaerobacterium aotearoense. The sequence goes on from NZ_CP047602.1 coordinate 1,518,442, forward strand.
GCCTTTTTTGACGTATTTAGAACTGGAACTGAGTATACTGTATTGAATGTTATTAAGCTTTTTGATATCTTCTTCCGTATAATCCTTTAATTTTATATCTGGTTTTTTCCTTATGATCCCTATTCCAGTGCATGGAACGTCAGCTAATACCTTGTCTGCCTTGTCTATATATTTTTCATTTATCTTGGTTGAGTCAAATACATACGCATCAACATTGTTTACGCCTAATCTTTTGCAATTCATTTTTATTAAATCAATCTTGTGCTCATGAATATCAAACGCAATAACTTTTCCTTCATTGTTCATTAATTGAGAAATATGCGTAGTCTTCCCTCCTGGTGCGCTACATACATCTATTATAAGATCGCCTAAATTAGGCGACAAAGCTTTAGATATAATCATAGCGCCTTCATCTTGGATCTGTACAAAGCCATCTTTGTAAATTTCATCATCTGCGATATTTTTCAAATCAATATAATAAGCATCATCAACATACAATCCCTTTTTAAAATTCAATCCTCTATCCATCAATATCTTTTCAAACTTTTGCATACCTACCTTCAAAGTATTAAGTCTTACAGATATTTCCGGTCTTTCGTTCAATGACTTTAATATATCCTCAACCACACCTTTGTCATAATTATTTAAAAGTCTTTTTACAATCCATTCAGGATATGAATATTTAAATGCCAAATATTCAACAAGATTCTGGTCAGATTTTAAGACATCAATTTTTTCAGAATTGCGCACATAATTGCGAAGCACAGCATTAACAAACTTAGAAGCGTATGTCCCTGCATATTTCTTGGCAAGATTTACAGCTTCACTAATAGCAGCGTAGTGAGGCACTTTATCCATATAAATTATTTGATATAATCCCATTTCAAGTATTATCAATATTCTATTGTCTATCTTTTTGATACCTTTTGTCGAACAATAGTCAATTATTCTATCTAAAGTTTGTTTTCTCTCTATTGTTCCAAAAACTATTTCTTTAATAAAGCTCCTGTCTACATCACTTAACTCATTGCTGTTAAAATACTTGCTCAATACAATATTTGAATACCCTCTTTTTACAATTATATCATATAAAATTTTAAAAGCCGTATTTCTCTGATTCATTAAAACACCTCTAAAATTTTAATAAATAAGGGATAGAAATTAATCTCTCCTATCCCTTAAAATTATCAGTCTAATAAGATTCATAATAGAAGCAAACGCAGCAGCAACATACGTCAAAGCGGCTGCATTAAGCACCTGCCTTGCTGGGTAAAGCTCATCTCTCATGAAAAGCCCGCCGGATTCCAGAAGTCTTATTGCTCTATTGCTTGCATTAAGTTCTACTGGCAATGTTATTATCTGAAACAAAACAACTGCTGAAAAAAGTATTATGCCTATATCTATCAATTGTGTATAGCCAAACAAAAAACCCATCAGCAAAAGCGGCCATGAAATTGTAGTGCCAATGTTTGCTACAGGTACAATTGCATTTCTCAATTTAAGAGGAATATATCCATTAGCATGCTGTATTGCGTGCCCTGTTTCATGTGCCGCAACACCTATAGCTGCTATAGAATCACTGCCATAAACGGTCTGAGAAAGTCTTAGTACCTTGCTTCTTGGATCATAATGGTCTGTAAGATTGCCTGGTATCATCTCAATGCTTACATCATATAGCCCCGCATCATTTAAAAGTCTTCTTGCCACTTCATAAGCTCTGTATCCATATCTGTTTCTTACACTTGAATACCTGTTAAACGTGCTTTGTACCTTAAATTGAGCGTACATTGCAAGTAAAATTGCAGGCAACAACAATATATACGTAGGATCGTAAAACCAAAACATAAATCCTATCCTCCATTCGTAAAATTGATTATCGCTTTTTCGACTTCATCCAAATTCACTTTTGTGTTGAAGCAAGGGCCATAAGGTCTTATATTTATTATACCATAAACGGGTACTTTTTTCACATCCAGTATTCCACTTGTTAAATCTCTTTCGCATGCAATAGCAATGATGGCTTTTGGCTTAATGTCCATGACAGCTTTTCTCGCTAAAGTGCCTCCAGTTGCAATTGCGACTTTAATACCATACTTCTCTTTTAGCTTTATTAAATCGCTGACTTGACATTTTCCACATCTTCGACAATTATCAATGTCATTGGTAACTTTAAATTTACACTCATTAAACTGTATGCAATGCGGCGTCAATATCAATAGCTCTTCAGGTAAATACTTGCCTTTTCTTGAACTTACTAAAAAGTTATTTATATTTGTAAATGACTGTTGAATCCTTTCCTTCTCTACACCAAATATACCACTCAATATCTCCAAAAATGGATATAACTCATCTATCATCAATAATAATGTTTTATTCAGCATCTCATTGTTTTTCCCTCTATAAATCACATACAGAAAGCCAAAAACTGTAAGAATCAAGACAATAGTAATTGCAGAAAAAGACAAAATTATAAATCCTATTAAAAAATTATACAAAACTGAGCTTCTGTTTCTCACCATATAGAAAAGAAAAAAAATACTTAATGTCATTAACAATATCAATATACTCAATAATCCCAAAAAAATACGTTTTTTCCCATTCAAATTGTTATCCCCTCTAACCGCTCACCCTTTTTTATTAAGTGTCCCCTTAAATAATCTTCAACATTCATCCTTCTCGTGCCTTCACCTTGAATTTCTATTACCTTCAACGCTTCTTTACCGCATTTTATTACCAAAGTATCATCTGAATCAATAATTGTGCCGGGTTTTTCATCACCGAAATAATGATATACATCGGCAGACCAAATTTTTAACATGCTGCCATTATAGTACGTATACGCACCAGGCCATGGCCTTAATCCTCTAATGAGATTTCTTATTTCAACGGCATCTTTTTCCCAATTTATAAGCCCCATCGATTTTTCCAGCATAGGAGCATACGTCGCTTTGCTATCATCCTGTTTTACACTCATTAAAGTACCATTGCTCATCATGCTTATAGCGTCTATTAAAACATCTCCGCCTAATACCGCCAGTTTATCATGTACTGTCTCAGCATTATCCTCTTCTAATATCGGTATTGACTTTTGCAATAAAATGTCACCAGTGTCCAATCCTTTTTCCATATACATTATAGTAATACCTGTCTCTTTTTCGCCGTTTATCACAGCCCAATTTATGGGTGCAGCTCCTCTGTACTTTGGAAGCAAAGATGCATGAACATTTATGCACCCAAATTTCGGGATTTTTAAAATTTCTTCTGGAAGAATTTTGCCATATGCAGCTACAACTATTAATTCAGGATTCAAACCCCTTATTTTTTCAAATGCTTCCTCATTATTTTTTAATTTAAATGGTTGATAAACTTCTATACCATATTTTATGGCAAATTCTTTTACAGGTGGAAAAGACATCTTTTTGCCTCTGCCTTTAGGCTTATCTGGTTGTGTTATAGCCAACATCACATTATGTCCAGATTCAACCAACCTTTTAAGTGAAGGTACAGCAAATTCAGGCGTACCCATAAACACAATGTTCAAGTCACTCCGCCTCCATATTCTCTTCCTCGTCATTTATTATCCTTATAGCTTTATTTACAAACAATATCCCATTTAAATGATCAATTTCATGTGACAATGCTCTGGCTAAAAAATCTTCTCCTTCGATTTCTTTATACTCTCCAGTTCTGTCTTGATACCTTACTCTCACCTTTTTAGGCCGTTTGACTTCTCCTGTCACATTAGGAACGCTTAAGCATCCCTCTTTTCCTATTTGTTCGCCTTCTTCTAATATTATTTCTGGATTTATCAATTCTATCAAACCATCTCCAACGTCCACCACCACAAGTCTTCTTAAAATGCCAATCTGATTTGCAGCAAGTCCGACGCCATCAGCATTATACATAGTTTCAGCCATGTCATCCAAAATCATAATAACATGATCATCTATTTTATCAACATATTTTGCCTTTTTATACAGTATAGGATCTCCAATCTTTCTAATATACCTTAATGCCATATAAATCCTCCTTAAATTAAATTAAGTGGGTCCAAATCATACGATAGTTTGACGCCTTTTATAAAATTATGATTATTTAAAGCATCGCATATATCTTCCAAAACACTTCTTTCGACTGATTTTACAATAATCTGCCATCTATAATTGTTTTTTATCCTTTCTATAGGGGCAGATGACGGACCTAATACTTTATTATAACTCTTTATTTCACTTTTGTTAATAGTTTTAATAATCAAATTATGTGCCAATGCTGCACCAGATATTACGTTATTTCTCTCTGGCCCTGATATCAATATATTCAATAAATGCGTAAAAGGAGGGTACATGTATGTTTCTCTATAATGTATTTCTTCATTGAAAAAGGCCTCATAATCTTGATTCTTTGCAGCTACTATGCTGTAGTTATCATCTTCATATGTCTGAATTATTACCCTTCCTGGCTTTTCTCCTCTGCCAGCCCTTCCAGCTACCTGTGTTAAAAGCTGAAAAGTTCTTTCGCCTGATCTAAAATCAGGTATGTTAAGCGTTATATCCGCCAGAATAACTCCTACCAACGTCACATTTGGTATGTCAAAACCTTTTGAAATCATCTGCGTACCTATTAATACGTCTGCATTTCCGCTTCTAAATTCATTAAATATTTTTTCATGAGCTCCCTTTGTTTTAGTAGTATCGATATCCATTCTCAAAACTCGGCTTTTAGGAAACAGTCGCTTAACTTCCCTTTCTACACGCTCTGTTCCAATGCCTAAATATCTAATTCGCTTGCTTCCACATTTAGGACATACATGAACTGTGCTAATATTATATCCACAATAATGGCATCTTAAATTTCCATCATCGGCATGATATGTAAGTGATATATCACAATTCGGGCACTCAGGAACATATCCGCAATCCCTGCATACGACAAATGAAGAAAATCCCCTTCTGTTTAAAAACAAAATAGTCTGTTCACCTTTAATCAAATTTTTTTTAATTTCATAATAAAGTTTTCTACTAAATATCGAATTATTGCCATCTGCCAATTCACGACTCATATTGACAATTTCAACTTCAGGCAAACTAATCCCTATTCTATTGTTTAATCTTAAAAGTTTATACTCTTTATTGAGAGCTTTATAGTACGTTTCAACCTGAGGCGTTGCCGAACCCAGCAGCAAAACAGCTTTCTCTATCTCGCATCTTTTTTCCGCAACTTCTTTTACATTGTACTTTGGCTTAAAATCAGATTGTTTATAAGTATTTTCATGCTCTTCATCTATTATTATCAACCCTAAATTAGAAAATGGTGCAAATACAGCGTTTCTAACACCAACGACAATTTTTACATCCCCATTTACAATTTTTCTCCATTCGTCAAATCTTTCTCCATCGGATAATCCGCTATGCAAAACAGCAACCAAATTGCCAAATCTTGAAACAAATCTTTCAATAGTTTGAGGCGTTAAAGATATCTCCGGCACCAGAACAATTGCTTCTTTACCTAATTCGATGCACTTCTCAATAAGCTGAAGATAAACTTCTGTTTTCCCACTTCCAGTGACACCAAACAAAAGATACTTCTCAAAGATACCTTTCCCAATGATTTTTTTTATTTCGTTTATGACCTGCTCTTGTTCCTCAGTAGGAACATGCTTTTTAGTTCTATTATAGTCTGTCGCTTTAAACCTATTTATCTCTCTAAAATCTAACTGCAAAATTCCCCTTTTAATCAAACTTCTTACAGTTGAATAACTTACATTTAGGTTTTTTACCAGATCTGATAATATGACTGAATCGTTTATCTTTAAATAATTTATAATTTCAAGTTGCCTCTGAGTAATTTTGCAATCATCAACAAAATCATTATTAAGCCTAACTGTCTTTACCTTTTTTATGCCACTTTTTGTCCCTGATGGTATAATACATTGCAAACTTTCAGAAATGTTGCATTTATAGTAATCTTTCATCCAAAAAGCTAAATCTAACAATTTATCATCAAACAATGCAATATCATCAACAACACCAATTATTGGCTTTATCTTGTCTATTGGTACGCCTGTTTTTTCTGATAAATTTATAACGTAGCCTTCTACTGTGCTTCTATTTACAGGCACTAAAACTTTAGCACCTATTTTTATATTGTCAATGCCATCTGGCACAATGTAAGTTAAAATCTTATCGATATTTCGTGAATGCTCACTTAAGACAACATCAGCAAACATAAATACCCCCATAAAAAAAAGCCGCTTTAGGCTATCTAATAAAAAGATTTTTTATCTCATCAAGTATTACATGGGCTACATCGGTTTTGCTCATTAAAGGGTACTCTTTTACGTTCATATTCTTGTCTATGATGTTAACTATATTTGTATCACCCGAAAATCCAGCACCTTCTTTTAAAACATCATTAGCAACTATCAAATCCAAATTTTTTCTTATAATCTTGGCTTTAGCACTCTCTATCAGATTTTCAGTTTCTGCAGCAAAACCGACTAAAAAAGTATTGCCTTTTTCTTTACCAAACTCATATAAAATATCTGGGTTTCTAACCAACTTCAATACAAGTGCATCGTCACTTTTTTTTATTTTGTTAACCTCATATATCGCTGGTCGATAATCAGCAACAGCCGCAGCTCCAATAAAAACATCGACTTTGCCCTTAAATTTCATAACCACATTGTACATTTCAAGAGCGGTATTTACGTGTATAGTCTCAACATCGACTGGATCTTCTATACTTGTAGGGCCTGAAATCAAAATAACTTTAGCCCCTCGAGATTTTGCAGCCTTTGCAATTTCAAAACCCATTTTTCCAGAAGAACGATTTGTAATATATCTTACTGGATCAATTGGTTCGACTGTAGGACCTGCTGTGACCAAAACAGTAATACCATCATAATCATTCTTTTCTGTTCCTAATAATTCCAATATTTTTTTCTCTATATCCTCAATTTTTGCTAATTTACCTTTGCCAAATGTACCGCAGGCTAATCTTCCCTCTTCAGGTTCTATTATAGAATATCCAATAGACTTAAGCTTCTTTAAATTTTCTTGAAATAGCATGTTTTGATACATGTTTGTATTCATCGCAGGTGCAATAACGATTTTTGCATCAGTAGCCATTATAGTAGTTGTAAGCATATCGTCTGCTATACCATTGGCTATTTTGCCTATTATATTTGCCGTAGCAGGAACGATAGCAAACACATCCGCCTTTTCTGCCAACGCTATGTGCTCTATCTCCCAAAACTTAGGACTATCAAACATATCAACTACAACTTTATTATGCGATAGTGATTCAAAAGTCAATGGAGAAATAAATTTTGTAGCAGACTCTGTCATTATTACATCGACATTTATATTTTTTTTAACAAGTCTTGAAACCAAATCTGCTGACTTATATGCAGCAATACCGCCAGTAACACCAATGACCACATTTTTTGTATAATCCATTAAAACACCTTCTATTTTAAACCGAATTTTTGCCTTTCAAATGTTATAAGTCCTTTATTTATTTCCTCAGTAGCAATTGTCACAGGTTTTTTTGAATCTGTCTCTACAAGACTTGGTTCACCATTTATTAATTGTCTTGCACGTTTTGAAACCAAAGCGCACAAAGTATATTTACTGTCAATTTTATTCATTAAATCTACTATTGATGGATATAAAATCATTTAACATCTCTCCTTTATTTCAAGATATAATCCTTTATTTCTATCAACCCTACATTTTTCAGCTTTTATAATGGCAAGGATTTTATCAACAGCTAAATCAACATCATCATTTATAACAACATAATTATATCTGGAGACGAAATTTATTTCTTCGTAAGCACTTTTAAATCTTTTTAAAATCTCTTCTTCTGTTTCTGTCCCCCTCTTTTTGATTCTATTCTTAAGCTCCTCCATAGACGGCGGCAAAATAAATACAAAAACACCTTCCGGATATTTGTCCTTAACTTTTAAAGCGCCTTGAATGTCTATCTCTAAAATTACATCATGACCTTCATCTATGTTTCTTTGCACAAACTCTTTTGGTGTCCCATAATAATTATCGTACACCTTCGCCCACTCTAAAAGCATATTATTTTCAATAAGCATCTTAAACTTTTCAACAGTGGTGAAAAAATAGTTCTCACCATCAACCTCGCCATTGCGAGGTTTTCTAGTAGTCATTGATATACTTAATTTAAGATTTTCATCTTTTTTTAAAAGTGCTTTGCAAACTGTTCCTTTTCCAGCTCCAGATGGACCAGATATTACAATCAATAAACCTTTATTGTACAATAACATCATTCCCCTTAATCTTCAGATTCTTCTTCAACAATTTCTTCATCAATTATGTCTTTCGAATTCAATCTATTTGCAACTGTCTCAGGCTGAACTGCCGATAATATTATGTGGTCGCTGTCTGTTATTATAACAGCTCTAGTCCTTCTACCATATGTAGCATCAATAAGCATACCTCTGTCCCGCGCCTCTTGAATAATTCTTTTTATAGGAGCAGACTCAGGACTAACAATGGCTACTAATCTATTTGCCGAAATAATATTGCCAAACCCTATGTTTATTAGTTTGATGGCCATAATAATTATCCTCCTACTCTATATTTTGCACTTGCTCCCTTATTTTTTCTATCTGATCTTTCAATTCTATAACTCCGTTTATTATGTCAAGATCTATTGATTTAGATCCGATTGTATTTGCCTCTCTGTTCATCTCTTGTGTCAAGAAATCTAACTTTTTGCCTACAGGCATAGAACTCTCCAACGAAAACCTAAACTGACTAATATGGCTTTTAAACCTTGTTATCTCTTCTGAAATGCTCGTTCTATCAGCCATTATAGCTACTTCAGTTAAAAACCTACTTTGATCAAATTCATCTCCAATCAGTTCGCTTATACGAATCTCCAGTTTCCTCTTATACTCGTTTATAACAACTGGTCCTCTTTCCTCTATTTTTTCAATTATGCCACTTAGCATGTCCAATCTATTTATTATATCGTCTTTTAATTTTATACCTTCTAAAACCCTCATGTCAATCACATTTTTTATGCTCATATCTAATGCTTTTTCCAGCACAGTCCATACGTCATCAATATTTACATCTGTGCTTTTTACATCTATTATCCCAGGCATCGATAAAATGTCGGTTGCTTTTATATCACCTACAAGATTGACACTTTCTTTCAAGCTGCGGATTATATTTATGTATTGATTTAAAAGATCATGATTTATCTCAAGTATGTCAAGGCCTTTTTCAGGCGATTCAAAAGAAATATTTACTTCCACTCTACCCCTTTTAATGGTATCACTAATCTTAATCCTAATTCTATCTTCCAATCCACTTAAAACTTTAGGAAGCTTTAACGACAAATCCAGAAACCTATGGTTTAAAGTTTTTATTTCAACTAAGACGTGAAAGCCATTTTCATTCGCTTCCCCTCTGCCAAAGCCAGTCATGCTTTTTATCATCATATCACCCATCAATATTATAATCAACATTATTTCTTTCTAAACAATGTCTATATCGCCAGTAAAAACTTTTTCGGCTTTACCTGTTAAATAAATATTGTTATCAGATGTCCATTCAATATACAGATCACCCTTTTTGAAATGAACATAAACATTTCTCATTGTCCTATTTGTCAATGCAGAAGCAACTGCAGAAGCACAAGCACCTGTTCCACACGCGAGAGTCAAGCCTGCACCTCTCTCCCAAGTTCTAACTGTAATATTATTTTCATCTTCAACTTTGACAAAATCAACATTTGTTCCACGTGGAAATATCTGTAACTTTTCAATTAATGGGCCCACATTCACAATTATGTTTTCGTCAATAGAATTAACAAAAATAACAGTATGCGGCACTCCAACTAATAGGGAAGTTACAATGTAAGTTTTACCATCTATTTTTATCGTTTCTTCCACAAACTGATTTTTATCTGTTTTTACAGGAATTAAATCAGGCCTAAAAATAGGATTTCCCATATGAACTCTTACTTTATCCACCACATCATCTTCAAATATCAATTCTGGCATTACAATGCCAGACAATGTCTCTACAGACATTTTCCCTTTTGAAACTATGCCATTTTCATAGACGTACTTTGCGAAGCAGCGTGCTCCATTTCCGCACATTTCTGCTTCACTTCCATCAGAATTGATTATTCTCATCTTAATATCTGCTATTCCAGATGGCTCCACTATCAAAAGACCATCTCCGCCTATGCCAAAATGTCTATCACACAGTTTTCTTGCTAACACGTCATACTCTAATTCTTTGTTTTCTAAGTTTTCTAACACTATAAAATCATTGCCTAATCCAGTCATCTTTGTAAATTTCATAACTTTTTCACCTCTTACCACAAATAACGCATATATATTATAACATAAATTTATAAAAAACTGGTCATATAATTTGTTCAATTAATTTTTTGCAATCATCATATCATTGGTTTATTTGTAATAAGTTTATGCCGTGGTATACTATTAAATAGAATTGCATTTAGAAAGGAATGTTCAACATGGCTTTGGATGGCATAACACTATATGGAATAGTCAATGAACTAAAAAGCACATTGTTAGATGGGAAAATAGATAAAATATATCAACCTGAAAAAGATGAAATCATAATTTTTGTCAGAAATAACGGCAACAATTATAAATTGCTTTTATCATCAAATGCAAATTTCCCAAGAGTATATTTAACAGATGAAAATAAAGAAAATCCCATTACTCCTCCTATGTTTTGCATGTTACTTCGGAAGTATCTACAAGGTGGGAAAATTATAGATATATACCAAAGAGGATTTGACAGAATTTTATTCATTGATGTTTTAAGTCGCGATGAATTAGAAAAAGAAATCATAAAAACATTAGTAATAGAAATAATGGGAAGATACAGCAATATCATATTAATAGACAAAGAAAGCAAAATAATTGTCGATAGCATTAAACGCGTGTACAAAGACATGAGCAAAATACGCGAAATAGTTCCTGATGTCAAATATGAGATGCCACCACTACAAGATAAATTTACAATTCAAAATTTTACAAAAGAAGATTTATCAAGAGAATTAAAATTAAAAAGCGGTAAAAAAGTTGATAAAGCTCTTTTGGAACTTTTTGAAGGATTTAGTCCTGTTCTATCAAGAGAAATTGCATATAGAAGCTCAATATACGACAAATACGTTGATGAATTAACTCAGAATGATATGGAAAAATTAAATTTAAATCTTAACATTTTAAAGAATCATATAGATAATTCAACCTTTAAACCATGTATTGCTTACATTGACGGAAATCCATTGGAATTCTCGATTATTGAGCTTACACAATATGAAAATTTAATATTTTACAAAAGCATAAATGAAGCAGCTTTAAATTTTTATAAAGAAAAGGCCAACGCAGAAAACATGCGAGGGCGATCTCATGATTTAAAAAAGCTAATTCAAAACCTCTTAGAAAAGCTATATAATAAAGTCGAGAAACAAGTAGAAGAATTAAAAGAAGCAAAAAATGCTGATATATATAGACTATACGGTGAACTCATAACAAATAATCTATATAGATTTAAAGGTAAAACAGACGTGTTAAAAACTACAAATTACTACACCGGAGAGGAAATTTCTATACCTCTTGATATACGTTATACTCCAAATGAAAATGCCCAAATATATTTTAAAAAATACAGCAAAATGAAAAATGCAGTTGAAATTCTCTCTAAGCAAATAGAAGAAACAAAACGAGAAATAGAGTATTTAGAAGGACAACTTTTAAACGTTGAACAATCAACGCTTCCTTCTGAAATAGAAGAAATAAGAGAAGAATTATCTGACTTAGGATATATAAAAAAGAAAAAAATAAGTAAACGTCAAAAGACAATATCAAAACCGCTGCATTTCGTTTCGTCGAATAATTTCGATATATATGTTGGGAAAAATAATGTTCAAAATGATTACCTGACGACTAAATTTGCAGATTCTGAAGATATTTGGCTACATACTAAAGACATACCAGGCTCACATGTCATAATTAAGACTCAAGGTAAAACTGTTCCTGACAGCACCATTTTAGAAGCTGCGAAATTAGCAGCAACGTATAGCAAAGCAAAAAACTCCTCAAATGTACCAGTTGATTACACGTTAAGAAAGTATGTTAAGAAACCAGCAGGAGCAAAACCAGGTTTCGTAATTTACACAAATCAAAAAACATTATATGTAACGCCTGATAATAAGTAGGTATTGTGCCTACTTATTTGTCTTTAGTGGGACTTCAAAGATGGATTTATAAACTCTTCTATTATTCTCCAGCTTGCTTTCCATAAGATATATATTTGATACTTCAAAGTAGTCAGAATCTAATTTATATAGGTTGCTTATTTCTTCTATGCTCTTTTTCAAAATAATATCTCTTGCAACAGTTATATGAGCTTTAAATTTTCTATCGTCTTTTTTAAATCCCACTTTAGATAATTCTGTTTCGATGGCATCATGTAATAATATAAGGTTATTATCATTTTTAACATCTATCCATAGCACTCTTATACTATCTTTTCCTTTAAAACAACCAATTTTATTTAATCTAATATAAAAAGATTTAAAATTCACAGAAATATCATCTATTGTCTTTCTTATTTCACTAACTTGTTTTTCATTTATTTCGCCAAAAAATTTAAGAGTTATATGTAAATTATCTTCATTTGTCCATCTTCCTTTTATTGTATATTTCTTTAACTCCTCTTGCAATTTCTTAACATCGTTTATGATATTCTCACTTAATTTAACAGCTAAAAAAGCTCTCATATTTCCTCCATCATGTATATTTTCAATTATTTCCCTGGAAATTGTGCCTAGAAAATTCATCTTTAACAATACTCATTAACCATTCGTTTATATATCGGCCATGTTTATATACAACTTCCCTCAGCAATCCTTCTTTTTTAAAGCCACATTTTTCATAACATCTTATTGCTCTCTCATTAAAATCATATACTTTTAATTCAACTCGATGCAAATTTAATTCATTAAATATAAAATCCAATAAAGTCATTATTGCTTCTGAACCAAGTCCTCTATTTCTATACTTTTCCTCACCTATCATTATCGCAATTTCACAATGTCTATTTTTCCAATCTACATTGCCATATGAAATATTGCCTATATATTCTTTAGTTTCATTATAAATAATTGCAAATTCACCTGACTCATTAGGATTTGCTTTCTTACTAAGCCACTCTGAAACTGAACCTTCTGTCACAGGATATGGTATACCAGGCATCAAAAAATTTCTACTATCTTCACTATTGCGAAATTCTACAAATTTCTTAATATATTTAGGTTCAAACGGTACAAGTTCAACATTTTTACTTTTTAACATTCTTTCACTTCCTTTCTTATGATTTTAACGCTTATTATATCATAAAAATCAAAAAAGAGATAGTCCATTTAAAACAGACTACCTCTTTTATAAATTTTTACCGGCAGCGACCTACTCTCCCGAGTAATCAGTACCATCGGCGCTGGAGGGCTTCACTTCCGTGTTCGGTATGGGAACGGGTTTTTAACCTCCGTTATTGCCACCGGAAATCTTTCGTTCATTTCCTTCTAAATGAACTTTGAATACTGCACAATGCTTCTTTTGGTCAAGTCCTCGACTTATTAGTACCGGTCAGCTTAAAGTATTTCTACTCTTACACCTCCGGCCTATCTACCTCGTCTTCTTCAAGGTGTCTTACTCCTTTCGGATGGGAAATCTTATCTTGAGGTGGGTTTCACGCTTAGATGCTTTCAGCGTTTATCCCTTCCAAACTTGGCTACCCAGCTGTGCGTACGGCTACGCAACTGGTACACCATCGGTTTGTCCACCCCGGTCCTCTCGTACTAAGGGCAGATCCTCTCAAATTTCCTGCGCCCGCGACGGATAGGGACCGAACTGTCTCACGACGTTCTGAACCCAGCTCGCGTACCGCTTTAATGGGCGAACAGCCCAACCCTTGGGACCTACTTCAGCCCCAGGATGCGATGAGCCGACATCGAGGTGCCAAACCTCCCCGTCGATGTGGACTCTTGGGGGAGATCAGCCTGTTATCCCCAGGGTAGCTTTTATCCGTTGAGCGACGGCAATCCCATTCTCTACCGCCGGATCACTAAGCCCGACTTTCGTCCCTGCTCGAATTGTCTTTCTCGCAGTTAGGCTACCTTCTGCCTTTGCACTCTTACGCGCGATTTCCTTCCGCGCTGAGGTAACCTTTGGACGCCTCCGTTACTTTTTAGGAGGCGACCGCCCCAGTCAAACTGCCCGCCTGTCAGTGTCCATATGCCGGCTTACGGCTCCTATGTTAGAATTTCGGTAATATCAGGGTGGTATCCCAACGTTGGCTCCATATAGGCTGGCGCCCATATCTCTCCGCCTCCCACCTATCCTGTACAGATATTACTAAAATTCAGTGACAAGCTGCAGTAAAGCTCCATGGGGTCTTTCTGTCCTGTCGCGGGTAACTCGCATCTTCACGAGTACTACAATTTCACCGGGTCCCCCTTCAAGACAGCGCCCAAGTCGTTACGCCTTTCGTGCAGGTCGGAACTTACCCGACAAGGAATTTCGCTACCTTAGGACCGTTATAGTTACGGCCGCCGTTTACTGGGGCTTAAGTTCAGAGCTTTGGATTTTCTCCTGACCCTTCCCCTTAACCTTCCAGCACCGGGCAGGCGTCAGCTCCTATACTTCGTCTTTCGACTTAGCAGAAACCTGTGTTTTTGGTAAACAGTCGCTTGGGCCTCTTCTCTGCGGCCTTTCGGCACTCCTTCTCCCGAAGTTACGGAGTCTTTTTGCCGAGTTCCTTAATGAGGGTTCTCCCGCTCGTCTTTGGATTCTCTCCTCGCCTACCTGTGTCGGTTTGTGGTACGGGCACCTCATCCTCGATAGCAACTTTTCTTGGCAGCCCCTTCGAAACTTCGCCTTGCGGCTCCCCATCACAGCTCTTATGAGCTTTGGTACTTCACTCAAAGCTCTTTTCGTCGCTGCTTGGACGTGCTCTACCAACCGCACGCTTTTCTTATCTCGCTGCGTCCTTGCTTCTCTTTTGGCGGATTTCGGTGGTACCGGATTTATTACCGGTTCTCCATCGCCTACGCTTTCGCCTCGGCTTAGGTCCCGACTTACCCTGGGCGGATTATCCTTCCCCAGGAATCCTTAGGCTTTCGACGGTAAGGTTTCTCGCCTTACTCTCGTTACTTATACCGGCATTCTCTCTACTGTACTGTCCAGATTCGCTTTCGCTTATCCTTCGTCCTGTACAGTACGCTCCCCTACCATTCTTTTTTAGAATCCGTAGCTTCGGTGGCATGTTTTAGCCCCGTTTATTTTCGGCGCGGGATTTCTCGACCAGTGAGCTATTACGCACTCTTTGAATGTATGGCTGCTTCTAAGCCAACATCCTGGTTGTCTTGGAAATCCTACTTCCTTTACCACTTAACATGCTCTTTGGGACCTTAGCTGTCGGTCTGGGCTCTTTCCCTTTTGACCACGGATCTTATCACTCGTAGTCTGACTCCCAGGGTCTCAATATGGCATTCGGAGTTTGATAGGCTTCGGTAACCTTTTTGGCCCCTTGTCCATTCAGTGCTCTACCTCCATATTTCCTTCCCCCTGAGGCTAGCCCTAAAGCTATTTCGGGGAGAACCAGCTATCTCCGAGCTCGATTGGAATTTCTCCGCTACCCACAATTCATCCCATGACTTTTCAACGTCAACGTGGTTCGGGCCTCCACCAGATCTTACTCCGGCTTCACCCTGATCATGGGTAGGTCGCACGGTTTCGGGTCTATGATATGCAACTTTCGCCCTTTTAAGACTCGCTTTCGCTTCGGCTCCGCTTTCGCTTAACCTCGCTGCATATCTATAACTCGCCGGTCCGTTCTACAAAAAGTACGTGGTCGCTTTCGCTTCCACTGCTTGTGGACATATGGTTTCAGGTTCTCTTTCACTCCCCTCCCGGGATTCTTTTCACCTTTCCCTCACGGTACTATGCGCTATCGGTCACTTAGGAGTATTTAGCCTTGGGAGATGGTCCTCCCGTCTTCCCACCGGGTTGCCTATCCTGTGGTACTCTGGATCCCACTCGGTATATTTCGCTTTCGCCTACAGGGCTTTCACCTTCTTTGGCCTGCCTTCCCAGGTCTGTTCGGCTTCGCTTTATATACCTTATCGTGGTCCTAAACCCCATCACCAATGGTGATGGTTTGGGCTCCTTCCTTTTCGCTCGCCACTACTCAGGAAATCGACTTTTTCTTTCTTTTCCTCGCGCTACTTAGATGTTTCAGTTCACGCGGTTTCCCCTCCTCATGGCTATGTGTTCACCATGGGATGCTTAAGTATTACCTTAAGCGGGTTTCCCCATTCGGATATCTCCGGATCTACGTCTGCTTGCGACTCCCCGGAGCGTTTCGCCGCTTGCTGCGTCCTTCTTCGGCTCTAAGTGCCTGGGCATCCACCATACGCCCTTTCTAACTTGACCTATTTCCATTGCTTTTTGAAAATATTATTAACGCTCA